>JAYVRT010001078.1:0-10225 GCA_043776025.1 Archangiaceae bacterium
GAGGAATGGCAGAGCTTTGGCTGGCGCGCCAGGTTGGGCTCCAGGGCTTCGAGAAGTTGGTGGTTGTCAAACGCATCCTTCCCCACCTTGCCCGCGACCCCCAGTTCGTCGAGATGTTCCTCGACGAGGCGCGCACGGCTGCCGACCTGCGACACAACAACCTCGTCAGCGTCATCGACGTCGGAGTCGACGACGGCGTCTGGTTCATTGCCATGGAGTACCTCGAGGGCCAGGACATCGGCCAGGTGGCGCGTCGGTGTCAGCGGCGAGGGGAGCAGATTCCCCTGAGCTTCGCGCTGCAGGTGGGGGGTGAGGCCGCCGTCGGGCTCGACTGCGCGCATCGGAAGGTGAACGCGCAAGGTGTCCACCAGCGCATCGTCCACCGCGACGTCTCCCCGCAGAATCTGTTCCTCACCTACGACGGCGTGACGAAGGTCCTCGACTTCGGGATTGCGGTCGCCTCCGGGCGCGCCACGCAGACCGAGGCCGGAATCGTCAAAGGGAAGTTCGGATACATGTCGCCGGAGCAGGTCGACGGCGCTGAGCTCGATCCGCGCAGCGACCTGTTCACGCTCGGCGCGGTGCTCTTCGAGCTGGTCACGGGACAAAAGCTGTTCGCCCGCGCGTCCGAGGCGGACACGCTGCGCGCCGTCTTGGAGTGCAAAGTGCCCCGGCCTTCGTCGCTGCGCAGCGGCGTGCCGCCCCAACTCGACGCGGTGATCCTCAAGGCGCTGCAGCGAGATCCCCGGCTGCGATTTCCCAGCTGCGGCGAGTTCGCGCGGGCGTTGGGTGCGGTGGTCGATGCCCACCAACTCGGCCTGTCCGCGGGCAGCCTCGGCGCCTGGCTTCGACGGCTCTTCCCTGAGCACTCCCAGCCGCCGGAGAATCCCGTCGTCCCCGACGTCGACGAGCCTGCCGAGCGCACCCGGAACGAGCGCACCCCTGCGCGCGAGGCGGGCGAGATCACCCAGGCCTCTCGTCGGCGTGAAGTGCTTGCAATCCCCAGCCCCGCCTGAGCCGCCAACCGGGATGGCACGGACGGTGCTGTCGCTGCGCTGCTCACGACGACCGGGAGCGCAACGCGTGCAAGCGGCGATTGGATCCAACAGAAATCTGAGGGGCGGCGCCGGAAATCTCGTCGCGCTGGCAGCGCTGGCGGTCGTCGCGGTCGGCTGTGGCCCGATCGAGGTGAGGAATACGGACGGTGGCTCCGATGGTGGACCCCTCCGCGACGGCGGTGGGTCGGATGCCGGCGGCCCGGCGGACGGAGGCTGGGGCAGCGACGCCGGGATCCCGCGCGACGGAGGCTTCTGCGCGCCCTGCATTCAGCAGTCGGACTGTAGTGCCGGCGCGCTGTGCCTCGGCTCGACGGGCCACTGCGCCCTCGACTGCGAGACCGCCGCCTGCCCCGCCGGCAGCACCTGCCAGGCGATTTCCCGCGGGAAGATCTCACCTCTTCACCAGTGCGTTCCCACGGTCGCCGCCTGCGGGACGCTCGCCGAGCTGCCACCGTCGGAGTGCGTCGACGGGTGGAACGGGTACGCCAACGGGTTCTTCGGCACCTATTGCCGCAACTGCCACACGGCGGGCTTCGACGTCGTCACCGACGTTCGGGCGCAGGCCGACAGCGTGCGGATGGCGATCGACAGCCGCAGCATGCCGCGCGGCGTGACTCTCGACGCGGCCGAGCGGCTGAGGATCCTCACCTGGCTGTCTTGCGGCTCCGCTTCGCCGCCGTCGTCGGTGCACTGACTCCAAAGGGTCGGGTACCCTCGCGCCGTGAGCAAACGGAGCGCGGCACTCGGGCTGGGACTGGCGGCATCGCTCGGGCTCAACGCGGTGCTGTGGTTCGGCCGAGGCGCGACAGCTCCGATGCCAGCGCCCCCCCGGGCCAGCCACAATGCGAGCGTGCGAGCTCACCGCGGCTGGGACCACGCCCGCTGGTCCGCGCCTGGCCCAGTGTGAGCAGGCGCTTGGGCAGTGCCGCGCCCCGGCGGCCAGCGCCTGGCTGAGCCTGGCGCGCGCGGCCGCGGGCCAGCTGACCGACGCCGGTTCCCGGCCGATCGACAGCCGGGCGGTGACGCCCGAGCTGCAGCAGGACCTGCTGTCGCAGATCGCCCGCGAACACCTCCGCCGGGAGTGGGAGCGAAAGAAGGCCGAGGTCGTCGAAGGCGTGCTCCGCGACCTGCGGGATCCGCAGAAGCAGCGCGGGGACTTCGAGAAGGAAGTCGAGCAGTACACCAGCGTGCTCGGCGTCGAGCGGCACGGGCAGTTCGCCGAACGCTACCAGGCGATTCGCGCCCGACGAACGCAGGCGCTCGAGCGCGCCTTGGGGGCCGACCCGCCTGACTTCGCCACCGCGCTCGCTGAGCTCAAGGGGCTCTACGCCGACGAGGACCAGCTCGCCGCCGCGCTCGCCGGCAAAGATGCAGTCGCGCGTTTCAGGCTCTCTCAGCTCGACCCGCGCACCGTCGTCCTTGGCATCGCCGCGACCTACGCGCAGGTGCCGTGGGATCAGTCGATCTATCCGTGATCGCCGCTACGCGGCCGGTGGCCCGGCCTGGAGCTTCTTGAACTTGAAGTACATCTGCACCCGCCAGGTGGCGATCATCCCGAAGGCGACGAGGAAGAAGATCGCCCCGGTCTGAAGCGGGTCGAGCAGCGTCTCGACGTAGCTCCGGGCGCCAAAGCGCACCGCCACCAGCCCGAGGAGGATCCAGAGAAAAGCCCGCGAGCGCTTCATCCGGATCTCGTTGCCGACCCGGGTCAAGGTCGAGCTGTGCGCCAGCGGGTACGAGAGAACCAGCGCTCCGAAGAGCACCGCGCCCACCGCCCAGCTCCAGGGAACGCGGGGCTGCGGCGCGAGGAACATCAGGAAGCCGGTGCTCATCCCCAGCGGAGGGATGACGATCTTCCGTGCCGTCACCGCGCTGTTCGTCTCGCGCAGCCGCCAGGAGATCACCACCACCGCCCCGAGGATCGAGACGACGAGGAGGATCGGCCGGAATTGCGGCAGCGCCTCGAGCTGTTCCATCAATGCGCCGCGGGGTGCAGCAGCACCACCACCGAGTCTCCGTACTCGCTCTCGATCGTCTCGCCGCGGCCGGCGGCGTTGAGCTCGGCGAGCATCGCCGCCACCTCGTAAGGCGGGTAGCCGTTCTTGAGGATGTAGATCGCTCCGAAGCCCTTCTGCTCGAGCGCGGCGATCCGCATCGGCCCGGGCAGCGAAGCCATCTCGTTCTGCCAGTCGGCCTCCGGCCGCCCCTTCATGTTGCCGTACGACCAGCGCAGCGTCTTCGAGAAGAGGTACGGCCGGAACTGGTCATAGTCCGGCAGCCGCCCGAGGAAGCCCGCCTCGGGGAACTGCATCTGCGGCAGCTGGAAGACCATCGTCCCCGGCGGCACCCGCTTCTCCAGCTCGGCGACGAGGTGCTCGTCGGAGACCGCGATCACCTCGCGCTGCGCCACCGTCTCCCAGTGCGGGACGTTGGGGTCGATGCGCGACGAGGGTGTCTGGTCGTACACCCCGATCGCCAGCAGCAGCGCGGCGATCGGCGCCAGCGCCCAGCGGGGCCAACCCGTCGGAAGCAGCGACAGCATCCGCGCGAGGAACAGCAGCGCGAACATCAGCAGGAAGATGCTCGCCCGGTTGTTCGAGCGGAACAGCACCAGCCCGGAGATCTTCTGGAACAGCTGCATCCCTCCGCCGGGAATCGCGGTGCCGATCAGCCACACCGCGTAGAGGCCGAATCGCGCCCAGCCCGCGGGCCGCCCGAGCAGCAAGGTGGCGACGGTGTGGAACAACAGCCAGAGGAAGGCCAGCGCGCCGACGATGCCGAGGTAGGGCGAGGGGAACTCGCCGACGGTGAGCGCGGAGGCCTTGTAGTGCTCACCCACCCGCGCGAACGCGGGAATCCGGTGCTTGTAACCGGGAGTGAGCAGCTCGATCGGCCGCAGCCCGTAGACCTCGACCTCGGCGACGCTGCGCTGCACCGCCACCAGGTTCGGGCCCAGGCTGTAGCGGGCCCAGATCGTGTCGAGGTTGACCACGAGGAACGCCGCCATCGCCACCGCCACCAACACCCCGCCCGCCGCCGCTTTTCGCCAGCGCCTGCGGACCAACTGGGCGAGGACGCACAGCCCGAGGATCTGGAGGAAGTAGTTGAGGTAGTAGACGTTCTGGCTCCCGGCAAGCGCCGCGATGCCCAGGGCCAAACCGAAGCGCCGCCCCTTCATCGCCAGGCCGCGCCGGCCGCCGACCCAGAGCCAGAGCGGCACGAAGAGCGGCACGTGCCAGTAGTTGATCAGCGTGAAGTGGTGGACGCTGCGGTAGAAGAGGAACGGCGCCAGCCCGTACAGCGCCCCGGCGACGAACGCGGCCTCCCAGCGCAGCCGGAGCCACCGCGCGACGCCGTAGAGCGCGAACGCGGATCCCACCGCGCAGCCGAGGAAGGCGAGGTTGAGGGCCGCGACCACCCCGACGAGCCGGGCGACCATCCCCCAGAAGAAGAAGATGTGGTCCTCGGAGATGGGAAAGTCGTTCCAGCTCGCGGCGAAGGGCGCGCCGAGGTGATGGTTGACCTTCGAGAGCACCGGGACGAAGCCGAAGTCGCTGCCCGCCTTGACCAGCGCGTGGGTCAGCATCCCGTCAAGGCAGTAGCCGATTGGCCGGCCGAGCGAGGCCGGGGTCCATTTGTCGAAGACGCTCGCCCAGCCTGCGAACACCACCGCCCCGAGCCCGAACAGGCGCAGCGCTTCGGCGAGAGCGCGGCGGCGGGCCGGCGCGACGGTCATTGGCGGCGTACCGTCATGGGCCGGCGTGTTATAGCCGCGCGCGTGAGCAGGCAGAACACTTTGAAGGTCGAGCGCAGGTGAGCTCCGCCCCGCCTGCTCCGCCGCCGATCCCTGAGCCCCTACCCGCGCTCGATCGCCCGGGCCAGGCGTTCTTCTTCGTCGTCGCCGCCGGGGTCCTGGGACACGCGCTGGCGATGAGCAACGGCCACCAGCATGACGGCGCGATGAAGGTGCTCACGGTGGCGATCGGCCTGACGCTGATCGGGGTGGTGCTGCCGAAGATTCCGCTGCTGGCGCGCTGGGGCGACCAGCCGATTCTCGCGGTGATTGGGCTCGGGCTGATCTGGCAGTTCGGGATGCTGATGCACAACCCGCCGGGCATCTACCTCCAGCCGCGGACCCCGATTCAGATCCTCGAGTTCTTCATCGGGCTCTCCGCCGCGGGCGTGCTCGCCGGCGCGGGGCTGTCGGAGAAGCCGATTCTCGGCCCCTGGCGGATGCCGCTGTTGCTCGGCGTTCACTTCCTCCTCGGCTGCTGGCTGATCACTGCCTCGCCCAGCCCGATCATCGACGTCGACACGATTCAGCGGGACAGCGTGCGCGCGCTGCTCCACGGGGAGAACCCGTTCGAGCTCACCTTCCCCAACATCTACGGAAACACCGCGTTCTTCGGCGACAAGATCGCCGACGCCAGCCGGATCAACGTCGGCTTCCCCTACCCTCCGCTGTCGCTGCTGCTGGCGGTGCCGGGACAGGCGCTCTTCGGCGACTACCGCTACGGGCAGCTGGCGGCGATGTCCGGCGCGGCGGCGTTCATGGCCTACGCGCGCCCCGGCCGCGTCGGCCCGGCGGCGGCGGCGCTCTTCCTCTTCACCCCGCGGGTCTTCTTCGTCCTCGAGCAGGGGTGGACGGATCCCTTCCTTGTGCTCTTCCTCTCCGCCACGGTGTTCGTCGCGCTGCGGCGGCCGGGCCTGGTGCCGTACCTCTTCGGCCTCTTCGTCGCGCTCAAGCAGTACACCGTGCCGGCGGTGATCTTCTCCTGGATGCTGGAGAAGCGGCCGTTTCGCTGGCGGGAGTTCGGCCGCTCGACGCTCAAGGCGATCGCCGCCGTGGCGCTGGTGACGCTGCCGTTCATGCTCTGGAACCTCAAGGCCTTCTTCTATTCGGTGCTGCTGGCGCACCTGGGCACCCCCTTCCGCCCCGACGCGCTCAGCTACCCCGCGTGGTTCGGCGGCGAGCACCAGGGCCGGATGCCGATGATCGGCCTGGCCGCGGTGGCGATCGCCTTCGGGCTCGCGGTGTGGCGCAGCCCGCGCACGGCCGCCGGCTTCGCCTCGGCGCTGGTGCTCTTCTACCTCGCGTACTTCTCGTTCGGCGGCCACGCCTTCTGCAACCACTACTACTTCATCATCGGCGTGCTCTGCGTCGCCGCCGCCGCGGCGAAGCTGGCGCCCGACGCGCAGGAACCGCCGGCCGACGACCCGGTGCTCGGGCTGTTCCAGCGGCTGCGGAAGAAGCGGGCCTGATCGTCTTCAGACGCGGTGCGCGACCATCAGCACCTGCGCGCAGGCGAGGTGGCGGACGACCGGGCTCTTCTCGATCAGCGGCTCGAGGGCCTTGAAGACCTTCACCAGCGCGTTGGGGCAGGTGTGGGGGACGAAGCCGATCAGCTCGGTGAAGTCGACGCGGCCGCCGGCGTCCTCGACCATCTTCCGCAGCGCGCGGTGGGAGTAGGACATCTCGTGGTGGGCCCGGTGGTAGGGGGAGACCTTCTCGATCACCTTCAGCGCCGGCGAGTGGCCGTTGGGCTCGAGGATCACCAGCGTCGGAGCGACCCGCAGCGCCTCGCGCACCGCGACCTGGGGCGTCTCCATGTGGTGGAGCGCGGCGCGGATGATCGACACGTCGAAGCTGTTGTCTTCGTAGCGCGACAGGTCGTAGGCGTTGCCCTCCTCGAAGCGCAGCCGCGGCGCGTGGGCGGCGAACTTCTCGTTGGCGGCCTTCACCGCGACGTCCGCCATGTCGAGGCCAATCAGCTCGCTGGGTCCCGCGCGGCGGAACCACTCGACGGTGTAGGCGCCGTCCCCGCAGCAGATGTCGAGCACGCGCTTGCCGGAGATGTCGCAGGCGGCGCACATCGCCTCGCTGATCCGCGCGTGGGCGACGCTGGCCGCGAGCCAGTCGGCCGAGGTGTAGAGGTAGCTGCCCGTCTCGGAGACGTCGCGGTTGAAGATCTCCCGGCTCTCGGCGGCGAGGTCTTTGTGCTTGTTGGTGGCGTTCAAGGGTCTGTCTCCATGCGCCAGCGGGCGGCGCGGTCCGGCGATCTACAAGATCAGCGCCCGTCCTGCTAACTCCTACAGGCCGCAGCCGAACAAAGGCGCGCCCGCGTCGGCCTTCACCATCGCCAGGCTGGGCAGGCAGACGACGCTCTCGACGCAGCGAGCCGGCTGGCCGGTGATTGCCCAGCGGCACTCGCTGCTCAGCCCGGCGTCGTTGTTGGGGCACTGCGCCTTCCCCGTACCGCCGGTGCACTGGCAGCTCTTCGGGTGCCCGCCGTCGGGCAGCGACAGCCCGGGGTCGGCGAGGCAGCGGCCGGCATCGGTGCCCGGGTCACAGTCGGAGTCCGTGGCGCAGTAGTCGTCGCCCACCGGCTGGATTCGGGGGCGGACGCCGACCACCGGGACGCCGGCAGGGCAGCCGCGCACGTCGCGACCGACTCCAAAGACGTCGCGGGTCGAGTCGTTGAAGGTCGAAGGCGCGCAGACCTTCAACGTCGGCGACACCGGGGCGCAGACCATCGGCAGCGGGCTGCAGCTGGGTGACTTGCTCCCGTTGGCGCAGGGGGTGAGCCAGGCGGGCGGGGCGGCGTTGAGACAGTCGGCGTTGGTCGCGCAGGCGGTGCAGAACGGCGGCGTGGGCGCCCCGTAGCAGTCGTCGGCCTGGCGTTGGGCCGCCGGCGGGCACGGGTCAGCGCCGCCGTCGCCGTCCTTGTCTTCGCCGCAGCAGTACTGGCCGCGGGCGCAGGCGAGCGCCGCCCCACCGAAGCCGGCGCAGGTCGAGGGGGAACAGCTCCTCGCGCCGCCGTCGGCGTGACAGGCGTTGGCCGCGCGGCAGTCGTTGTACGGCGTGGTGGTGGTGGGATCGATGCCGAGGCGGCAGTCGATCTTACAGGTGAAGGTGTTGCGGTCGCAGTAGCCCTTCGAAGCGGAGCCAGCGGGCAGCGCGGGGCACTCGGCGTCGTCCATGCACGCGCCGGCGGCGCGGCAGCGGGGCGCCGACACTCCACCTCCCGCGAGCGCCTCGCTGGCGCACTTGAGCTTCGGCCCACCGAAGGAGTTGAGGATCATCAGGGTGCAGACGGTGTCGCTGCCGCACGGAGGCCGGCAGCGGCCGACGCCGTAGTCGGGCGAAGTGGCGAGGAGGTTGGCGTTGTCCACCCAGCAGGTGTTCCCCTGGGGACAGCCCGGAGCGACGGGCGCACGCGCGGCGAAGTCCCAGCGGCAGCGCGGCTCGCACTGGCAGGCGGGGACGTTGCACAGCGTGCCCGAGGGGCAGGTCTTGTCCTGGCTGCAGGGAATCGTGCCGCAGCTGAGGTTCTGCGGGGTGCAGAAGCCGCCGCCGTCGTCGCCCAGGCCGCAGGCGCAGGCCCCTTCGTTCGCCTGGAAGCAGAACTTCGGCGCGCCGAGCTCCACCGTCAGCGGCCGGCACTCTCCCGCGGGAGAGAACGCCGAGGAGCTCCCGCACTCGGCGTTGGAGGCGCAGCCCTCGCAGACGCCGTGGCGCCGCCGGCAGACGCCGGTCAGCCCGTCGGGCGGGCCCGCCTCAGCGACGCAGCGGCACTGCAGGCCGCCGGAGAAGCAGGGGTCGTTCGGGCTGGCCGAGGCGCAGTCGACGTCCTGGGCGCAGCGGCGGCCGGGGACGCAGGTCGCGGTCCTGGCGTCGCAGCGGCGGCTGTCGTTGAACTTCCGGCAGTCGTCGTCGGCGAGGCATTCTGGCTGGCCGCCGTCGAAGGGGCCGGATCCACCGTCGAGGCCCGCGTCCGTGCCGCCGTCGGCGCCCGCATCCTTCTTCCCGCCGTCGAAGCCGCCGTCCACCCCGCTGTCGCCGCCACCGCAGGAGCAGGCCCCGTATCCGCTCCCTGCCGGGTTGCAGCGCAGGGTCCCTTCGCAGCCGTTGGGCCCTGTGCAGGCGACGGTCTGGCCCGGTGTGCACAGCGGGTTCGACGGGTTGGAGCAGCCAGTGGCAAGCAAGACGCACAGCGCAGTGGGCAGCGTCCGGGGCATCACAGCGCCGCCGTGTACTGCCGCGTCTTTGGGTTGTCACGGCAACGCAGGTTTGGCGGCGGCAACTGAAACGATTCTGTTGTCCTTTGGGGCCGACGAAAGCAGTGTGCGCCGCAATGAACGTGCGGATCCTCTCGGTGGTGCTCGCCCTGTCGTGCCTCGCAGCCGCCTGCACCGAGCGGACGCGGTCTTCGGACTTCGTTGTGCTTGCCCAGCGCGCTTACCCCGAGGGCGTCGCGGGCAACCACGACGCGATGGACGACCTGTGGATCTCGTTGTTCAGGCTCCCGCAATGGCACTTCCTCGCGACCCCTGAGCGGAACCAGCCGACGGTGCAACAAATCGGCGCCGAGAGCTGGTTGCTGGTCTTCACCGACACCGACAAGCTCAAGCGGTACCACGCCGCGTCGAAGGGCCCGGCCGGCGACGGCGGCGGGCCGCTGCTGGGAATCGGCGCGGGCGATGGCGGCAGCAGCGCTCCGGTCGTCTCGATGACACCCGACGCGGCGCTCGCGTTCCTCGCCGCTCACGCAAACGCAGCCACCGCCGGTGTCCGCTTCAACGAGGGGGCCGGGAGCGGGTGGTTCGCTCCGCTGAAGAGCGTCGGGGACATTCACGCGATGCTCAAGCACAGCGGAAAGTTGGATCCACCGATCAAGTAGGGAGCGCTCCTTTGATGAAGATCACGACCCAAGGGATGGTGATCGCCTCGGCGGTGGCGGCGCTCTTCGCGCACCAGGCGTTCGCCGGCGACAAGACTCCCCCGAAGAAGGACGCGAAACAGGCGGCCGACAAGGTCCGCTGCGGCGGGGTCAACGCGTGCAAGGGCAAGGGCGAGTGTGGCGGGGCCAACGGCGCCTGCGCCGGCACCAACGAGTGCAAGGGCCAGGGTTGGTTCTTCTCGACGACGAAGGATTGCAAGGCGAAGGGCGGGAAGATTCTCCTCTAGGCATCCAGGCGGTCCATGCACGTGCTCGCGATTGGCCTCACGCTGTTGCTGACGGCGACCAAAGAGATTCACCCCACCGACAACTTCGAAGCGGCGGTGGGAGCGCTGCAGCCGGGCGACGTGCTGGTCGTCCACGCCGGCACCTACTCTCAGACGTCCCGGGTCAGCATCACCGTCAAAGACACGGCAGCGCTGCCGG
>JAYVRT010001079.1:0-3011 GCA_043776025.1 Archangiaceae bacterium
GTGCTGGTGCCCCAGTTCAACCAGGAGACGATCCGCTTCGACTTCGGCTTCGTCATCGGCGGGCCGGGCCAGGTGGGGATCGATCGGCTCAACGCCACCTACGGCCAGGTCACCGACCTGCGCCCCGTCTTCCTCGACAATCCGCTGGGCGGGGGCTGCGAGACGCCGTCGTGCCGGTGATTTCGACTTGTCACCCCGACCTGCTAGGGTGTTCAGTATACTGAACACGCGAGCAGGAGGTGGTCATGTTGCAGTCGCTGCGGCTTTCGAACTTTGCGGTGATCGAAGAGGCGGAGGTGGCCTTCGGGCCCGGGCTCACCGTGCTCACGGGCGAGACCGGGGCAGGGAAGTCGATTCTGATCGACGCCCTCTCCTTGCTCTCTGGGGCGCGCGGCGATCCCGAGACGGTGCGCTCGGGCGCCGAAGAGGCGGTGATCGAGGGGGTGTTCGAGGCCTCGCCGTCGATGACCGCCCGCCTCGCCGAGCTGGGTCTGCCCGACCTGGGCGCCGAGGTCAGCCTGCGCCGGGTGGTGGGGAGGAACGGCCGGGGCAAGGCCCACGTCAACGGGGCGCTGGTCGCCGTCGGCGTGCTCGGCAAGCTGATGCACGGCCTGCTCGACGTCGCCGGCCAGCACGAGCACTTCGCGCTCTTCGACGCCGGCCGACACCTGGGCTTGCTCGATCGGCTCGGGGGCGAATGGGTCGCTCGCGCCGCCGTCCGCTATCAGCAGGCGTTCGCCCAGCTGCAGCCGATTGACGACACGCTCCAGGCACTGGGCGGCGATGACCACCAGGTGCAGGTGCGCAGCGACTTCCTCCAATTCCAGCTCGACGAGATCGACAAGGTCGCGCCGAACGCAGGGGAGGACGCGGCGCTCGAGCAGCAGCAGCGGCGGCTCCGGGCGAGCGAGCGGCTGCGGCAGCTGGCGGCGCTGGGCGAGGAGCTGGTCTCCACCCGCGAGGCGTCGGCGCTCGAGCTGTGCGGCCGGGCGCTGGCGGCCGTGGGCGAGGCGGAGAAGATCGACGCCGCGCTCGCGGGGCCGAAAGAACGGTTGGTCGCCGCCCAGGCCGAGCTTGAGGAGGCGGGCCGCAACCTCTCCCGCTACCTCGGCAGCCTCGAGGCGGATCCGGCACGCCTGGCGGAGATCGACGAACGCCGCGACGCGCTCAAGCGGCTGTGCCGCAAGCACGGCACGGACATCGAGGGGGTGATCGCCCGCCGGCAGGGGCTCGCCGCCGAGCTCGAGGCGCTGCTCCACCGGGCTGAGAAGCGCGAGGAGCTGGCCCTGCAGCGCTCCCAGGTCCTCCGCGAGGCCGCCGCGGCGGCAGCGGCGCTCACCGCGGCGCGCAAGACCGCGGCAGCGGCGCTGGTCGAGGCCGTCGGCGAACGGCTGCGCAAGCTCTCCATGCCCCGGGCGCGCTTCGCGGTGCAGATCGACGTCAAGCCCCTGGCCGCGGGCGGCGCCGACGCGGTCGAGCTGCTCTTCTCCGCCAACCCGGGCGAGCCGCTCAAGCCGCTGGCGAAGGTCGCCTCGGGGGGCGAGGCCTCCCGGGTGATGCTCGGAATCAAGGCGGCGCTCGCGGAGTCCGACGAGTGCGGCTGCACCGTCTTCGACGAGGCTGATGCCGGGGTAGGGGGCGCCGTCGCCGACGTCGTCGGCCGGCTGATCAAGGAGGTCAGTCGCCACCGCCAGGTGCTGTGCATCACCCACCTGCCGCAGGTCGCCGCCCACGCCGATGCCCACCTGAAGGTGGAGAAGACAGAAGGGCGGGGCCGGACCCACGCCCACGTGCGCGTCCTCGCCGAGTCAGACGCGCGGGCAGGCGAGCTGGCGCGGATGCTGTCCGGAGTGGAGATCACCTCCGAGGCGCTCGGCGCCGCCCAGGCACTGCTCCGGTCGGCGAACCGGACGCTCGGGCGCGTCGCCCGGGCCCGCCCGAGGAAAGAGGCCCGCCGCACCGCTTGAGGCCGGCGGCAAATTTTCTGCCAGCCAAAAGTTGTGTTGCTGCCCTCGAAACCCTCGCCTACCATTCCGCGCCGTGTCCCGGACCGACGGAGCTGCACGCGTGAAGGCCATCTCGGCTGGCCTGACTGACGTCGGTCGTAAGCGCAATCACAACGAGGACAGCTTCCTCATCGACGAGGAACTGCAGCTGTTCGTCGTCGCGGACGGCATGGGCGGGCACGCCGGCGGCGGCACCGCTTCACGGATCGCCGTCGAGACGATCGACAAGGAGCTCCGCCGGGTCCGCGAGGCCGCCGACAGCCCCTTCAAGGGCGACACCAACCTCCAGGATTCCCCCCTGCCCGAGTTCCTGCGCAACTCGGTCGAACGCGCCTGCCTCGAGATCTTCAAGGCCGCCCAGGAAGATCCCCGCCTCAACGGCATGGGGACCACCGTCATCTCTCTTTGCGTGAAGAACAACCACGCCCTCTTCGCCCACGTCGGCGACAGCCGGGCGTACCTGGTGCGCGGCGATCTGATCCAGCAGATCAGCGAAGACCACTCGCTCGTCAACGAGCAGATCAAGGCGGGGATGATCACCCCTGAAGAGGCCCGCCACTCCCGCTACAAGAACATCATCACCCGGTCGGTCGGGTTCGAAGAGGAAGTGCAGGTCGACGTGATGGGCATCGTCACCGAGCCAGGGGACTTCTTCATCCTCTGCTCCGATGGCCTCGCCAACCTCGTCGAGGACAAAGAGATCCAACAAGTGGTCAGCGCCAACGAGCTCAAAGAGGCTCCGAAGAAGCTGATCGAATTGGCAAACGAGCGCGGAGGTGATGACAACATCACCGTGATCGTGGTGAAGACCGTCGAGTAAGCGTCACCGGCGGGTCAGCAATCCTTCGTTGTTGCGTTGCGTTGCACGGTGGATCGAGTATCTACCGGTGGTTGGAGTGGGAGGGGGAGAAACCTCCGCAGGTTTTGCACCACTTTTAGGCCGCTGCATCACGTCACGGGGACCTGGTTTGGCCAACGAAACTTTCACCTTGATCGTCGTGCCGG
>JAYVRT010001080.1:0-3008 GCA_043776025.1 Archangiaceae bacterium
GTGAAGGTGTCGGAGTGGTGGCGCAGGGCAGCGATGGCGAGGATTCAGTCGGCTGGATTCACCGCGAAGACGAAAGGGAGGGGTTGATCATGGCGAGCGTCTTTCGGGAGGACGGCGGGTGGCGGATCAAGTGGCGGGACGGCGCCGGCCAGTGGCGCACGAAGCGCTCGAGCTGCGCAACGAAGCTCGAGGCGAAGCGCCTGGCAGCAGACCTCGAGCGGCAGGGCGAGCGGCAACGCGAAGGGCTCGAGGCGCTCCCCTCTGACTCGACGTTGACCCTCGCCGAGCTGTGCCGTTGGTGGCTGAAGGCCAGGTGCCCAGCGGCGAGCGTCAAGCGTGAGACTTCCCGCCTTGAGCGGCAGGTTTGCGACCGGCCAGTGGGCGCGCTCCTGTTGTCTCAGGTGTCGACCGAGCGGCTCGACGAGCTGTTCTTGACGATGGCGACCGAAGGCGCGGCGCCAGCCTCGATCAACCACGTGCGGGCGGTTCTTCGCGCCGCCTTCAATCGAGCCTGGAAGGCGAAGCTCTGGACCCGGCCCAACCCGCTGAAGGACACAGAGCACCGCCGCGTGCCGAAGCGCGTCTACGACACCCTCCGCGCCGAGGAGGTGCCCGGCTTCCTGCCGCACGTCGAGGCGAGCTGGCGCAACCTGTTCGCGGCGGCGCTCTGGACGGCGATGCGGAAGGGCGAACTGTGCGGCCTGCTCAAGTCGGACGTGGACCTCACGGCCCGCACCCTCACCGTGTCCCGCTCCTACGACAACGACAGCACGAAGGGCGGTCATGCCGACGTGCTCCCGATCGCCGCTCCGCTGGTCCCCTACCTCGAAGACGCGATCCGCCGATCGCCCTGCGAGCACGTCTTCCCTGCAGCGGACGGTTCGATGCGCACCGAAGACAGCGACCCGCAGAAGGTGCTGCGGACTGCGCTCACCCGTGCCGGCCTGGTCGACGGCTGGGAGCACGTCTGCCGGCGCTGCAAGGCGAAGGGTACGCCGCACGTCGAGCGCCACCCAGACGGGGCCCCGCGGCGCTGCCCCGCCTGCGCCATGAAGCTGTGGCCGCGAGCGGTGCCGCGGAAGATGCGCTTCCACGACTTGAGGCACGCAACAGCCACACTGCTCCTGCGCGCTGGCGTCGACGCGCACCGGGTGCAGAGGATTCTTCGGCACGCGAACGTCACCACCACCACCGGGACCTACGGCCACCTCGACGTTGAGGACCTCCGCGCGGCGATCAACACCCTGCCCGCCGGCCCCGCGGCCCCGGTGTTCGAGCCCTTCGCGGCGACCGGAACCGCCCCGCTTGGTCCGCCGGTGGTCCGGCACGAAGCGACGGGAAAAGCCGACGCCCGAGCCGCCCCAGTTTCCCGTGCGATTCCGGCCTCTTCTCCAGTGCGGTCGGAGGGATTCGAACCCACGACCCTCGGCTTCGAAGGCCGATGCTCTATCCAGCTGAGCTACGACCGCTTGAAGGGCGACCTACCGGGCTTGAACCGGTAACCCCCGGAGCCACAGTCCGGTGCTCTGCCAATTGAGCTAAGGCCGCCACGACTTTGCTGCTTGAGGCGGCGCGGTAGGTACCAACCGCGCTGTTCCACGTCAACGACACATCTTTCAAGCGCGCCCGGCGGGACTCGAACCCACGACCCTCGGCTTAGAAGGCCGATGCTCTATCCAGCTGAGCTACGGGCGCGTCTGTCGGGAAGACAGGATTCGAACCTGCGACTTCTTGGTCCCAAACCAAGCGCTCTACCAGGCTGAGCTACTTCCCGATCCGTACTGGGATGTCTGAGGGGCATATAGGGCTCCCTTCCGCGGACGCGCAATAGGCCAGTGGGCTGACGGGCGGTTGGGGGTATCGTCCCGGACCCATGAGATTGACCGCGTTGATCGTGGCGATGCTGGCGGCGCAGGCCAGCGCCGATGAAGTCGCGAAGCTCTTCAGCGATCAGGGCAAGACGTACGTCCGCTCCGACAACCCGGCGGCGTTCGTCATCGGCACCGAGCTGCCGGCGTTCTCCGACGCCGCCGGGACGAAGAGCGCCGGCCGGGCGGTGGTGATGGAGATCGTCGGCCAGCTGTGCCGCGTCAGCCTCGACGACGCCGCGGTCAAGGCCTCGGCGAAGTTCGTGCGCCTCAAGGGTCCCGGCGGTGCCCAGGCGCTGCCCCCTGCCCCGCCCTCCGCGGCCGGGCCTCCTCCGCCTCCCCCGCCCCCCGCGGCCGGGCCCCCTCCCCCGACGCCTCCTCCGGCTGCCGCACCACCGACCGGCGGCCCCCTGGTCGGCAAGGTCGAGCCGACCGACAAGGGCGTGATCATCCGCAACACCTCCGACGTCGGCTGGAACGGGTGCGAGCTCAAGTGGTCCGACCGCCGCTTCGCCCCCGTCGGCAAGGTCGACGCCCGCCAGGCGTTCACCATTCCCGAAACCCGGGTCAACGACGCACCCGAGCTCCCCTACGACCGAATCACCGTCCGCTGCGCCGAAGGCGAGGCCGACTTCCTCTTCGACCAGCCAGCGCTCAAGACCGCGCTCCAGGGCTTCGTCGAAAACGGGCGCAAGGGGGGAATCCAGCTGCACAACGACGGCCCCACCGACTGGACCCGGTGCGATCTGATCAAGCCCGACCGCACCCACTTCGTTCAGGGCACGCTCAAGGCCCACTCGTGGGACTCGATCCGCGGTGGCCTCTTCAAGCCGCCCACGGTCGAGGAGCCGCCCACCGTCACCCTCAAGTGCCTCGAGGGCTCGATCACCGCCCGCATCCCTTAGAAGACCGCGCGGCCGTCAGACGTCGATCTCTTTGACCTCGTTCGCGCGCTCCATGATGAACTTGTAGCGGGCCGAGACGTCCTTCCCCAGCAGGTCGTTGATCGTCTGTTCCGTCTCGACCTCGTCGACGATCTTCACCTGCAGCGTCTGGCGGAACCTCTTGTCGAGGGTGGTGCTCTTCAGGTCGTCGGCGGTCATCTCGCCCAGCCCCTTGAAGCGCATCACGTCGGCCTTG
>JAYVRT010001081.1:0-10199 GCA_043776025.1 Archangiaceae bacterium
CGTCGGGGAATTGGCCGGTTCGGCGGCCGGCAGTTGGCTCACCGGTTGCTAAGTCGCGGGGAGCGCTGCTTGAAATTCCCTCAACGAAAGTGTTGCAAGGTGTATTCGGTCATATAGGGTGTCCAGCGCGTTCTCCCAGAGGGGGGGACTGTTGGAAGCAGCTTACGCAGTCTCAACGCAGCACCAAACCAGGGGTATATCGAAATGAAGCGTATCGTTCTCGGAGTTGTCGCGGCTGTTGGCGTTCTCGGGCTTGTGGCGTGTGGCGGCGGCGCATCGCAGTCGACTGAGTGCAAGGATTACGTTGCCTGCTACGAGAAGACCGGCGGCACCAAGGGCAGCCTCGACAGCAGCTACGGCGCGATGGGCACCTGCTGGTCGACCACCACCGCGGCGGCCACTGCCTGCACCGACGCGTGCAAGTCGGCGACTGCGGCGCTGAAGTCGGCCTACGCCGACGCCGGCTGCTAGTCGTAACCAGTTTTTGAGTGCAAATGCCTCCGGTGCCCACAAGGCACCGGGGGCATTTCATTTTGCGGACCTTTGGCGAAGGATGCTCCCGGTGAAGACGCTCCGCCGGACGCTGTTGTCGATGATGTTGGCGGCCTGTGGTGGCGGCCCACCCGATCGCTGTCTGACACCGAGCAACTGCTCGGCGGATCCGATGAAGACGTCGGGAGACATCAAGGCGTGCCAGGCGGCCGCGAAAAACCCGCCGAAGTGCTACGCGGAGAAGGCGGCCTTCGACGACTGTTTCCTCACCAAGGCGGTGTGTGGTTCGGACAACAAGACGGAACCGCTGCAGACGTTCAATGCCTGCAAGGCCGAGAGTGACGCGTTCGGGATCTGCAACTCTAAGTAGGAGAGCAAAGACATGGCGAAGTGGATCTTGGCGCTGGTGACGGTGGCACAGTTGGGGTGTGGCGGCTCGACCGCCCAGCAGCTGTGCAAGGACTCGGCGGAGGCCCGCTGCAGCAAGCTGTTCGAGTGCTACCAGACTGCCGCGGAGCAGTCGGCGCTGATGCTGGGGGCGAACGCCAACGAGTGCACCACGCTGCTGCAGGCGGAGTGCGAGCCGGTGAAGGACGGAGGCACAAGCTCGGCCCAGTGCGTGAAGCCGAAGCTCTACGACACCGCGGCGGCGAGCCAGTGCATCAGCGAGTTCAAAGCGCTCAAGTGCGACGCGGTGCGGATGGGGAGCTTCCCGAGCAGCTGCGGCAACGTCTGCAAGTAGCGGCTACTCGCAGTGCAGCTGGCCGAAGGTCCCCGGGTCCCAGTCACAGAAGCTGGCCGAGAAGGCGCCACTGGCCTTGTCCGCCTGGTCGCCGAAGGTGAGGTCGAAGTTGCCGCCGAGGACGCCCCCGGGTCCGGCCTTGTAAGCCTGGACCTTGAGCAGCCCGCTCTTCGTCACCGCGCTCTTGGCGGCGATGGTGTTGGTGCAGTTGGGATCGTTTCTGGTGAAGGTGCCCGACGCCCAGTTGCCGCTGGTGAGCAGGGGCAGCGAGGCGGCGACCCCGTACTCGGCGACATCGGGCGCGAGGATCCCGCTGCTGGAGAAGCGGTAGAGGGTGATCGCGAGGTAGGTCGCGGTCTTGGGGTTGCGGTTGGCCTTGAGCGTGGCGCAGCTGTCAGCGACGTCGGAGAGGATCAACAGGGCGTAGAGCGGGTTGCCCTTGTTGTCCTTGGCGACGCTGAAGACGGCGTCGCGGACCCCCAACGGGTTGTTGGCGACCTGCCCGTTGAAGCTGCCGGGCCCCCCGCACGCACAGAGGCTGGCGAGGGCGAGGAGCGCCAGCGGCTTCAAGGCATCTCGGTGTGGCCCTGCCGCCGGAGGAAGGTGGGGATGTCGAACTGATCCTCGTCGAGCGGGAGGCTGGCGTCCCGCGAGTGAGCGACGCGTGGGCTCTGGATCTTGTGCTCCGCGGAGAGGGTGCGCGAGCCAGCCTTGGCGGGGACGAGGGTGGCCATCTCCTCGCGGTGCGGCGGCGCGAGCGTCGGGGCCGGGGGCTGCGCGGGGGCAGTGGCGGTGACGGTGACCGGGGCCTGGGGAGCAGCCGGCGCGGAGGCGCGGTAGCTCATCGGCACCTGGACCTGAATCGGGCGCTCGGCGGTGACCGACGGGCGGCGGGCCTGGGCGGCGGCCGGGGCGAAGCCGGTGGCGATGATGGTGATCTTCACCTCGTCCTTGAAGCCCTCGTCGATCAGCGAGCCGAAGATGATGTTGCACTCCGGGTCGGCGGCGTCGTGGGCCAGCGTCAGGGCCTCGTTGACCTCCTGGATGTTGAGGTCGCGGCCGCCGGTGATGTTGATCAGCATCCCGCGGGCGCCGTCGATGCTGACGTCCTCGAGCAGCGGGCTGGAGATCGCCTGCTCCATCGCGCGGAGCGCGCGCTTGTCGCCGCCGGCGCGGCCGGTGCCCATCAGCGCCAGGCCCTGCTCGGCCATGATCGTCTTCACGTCGGCGAAGTCGACGTTGATGTAGCCGTGGTACTGGATCAGATCGGAGATCCCCTGCACCGCGTTGAGCAGCACCTCGTCGGCGCGCTTGAAGGTGTCGAGCAGCGGCATCGGCTCGCTGGAGATGGTGAGCAGCCGCTGGTTGGGGATGGTGATCAGCGTGTCGACGGCGGCCTTGAGCTCCTGCAGGCCCTGCTCGGCGGCCTTCCGGCGCCGGTTGCCCTCGAACATGAACGGCTTGGTGACGACGCCGACGGTGAGCGCGCCCATCGACTGGGCGATGTCGGCGACGACCGGAGCAGCGCCGGTGCCGGTGCCGCCGCCCATGCCGGCGGTGACGAAGACCATGTCCGCGCCCTCGAGCGCAGCGGCGATCTCGTCGCGCGACTCGGTGGCGGCCTGGCGGCCGACCTCGGGGTTGGCGCCGGCGCCGAGGCCGCGGGTCAGCTCCTTGCCGATCTGCAGGCGAATCGAAGCCTGGTTGTTGGCAAGCGCCTGGACGTCGGTGTTGAGGGCGATGAAGTCCACCCGGTCGAGCTTGTTGGCGATCATCGTGTTGACGGCGTTGCTGCCCGCTCCACCGACGCCAACGACACGGATGCGAGCGGCCTGCTTGTTTTGATCGAACTGGTCCATTTTTGAATTCTTCCTTGGTGGGGAGCGGGTCCATTGTCGACCCGTGGGAGAGGGCAGCAAGTTTTCAGCTACGAGCCTGTAGCAGTCCTTAGAAGACTTCCTTGAGCCACTCGCTCATGCGGCCCTTGACCTTGCGGAAGACGTTCTCTTCGCGGATGCGGAAGAGGCGGCGATCCTGGTGGCGGGCGCCATAGACGACGAGGCCGACGCCGGTGGCGTAGATCGGGCTCTTGACGACGTCGACGAGGCCGCCGATGCCGCGGGGGGTGCCGCGGCGCACCGGGACGCCCATGATCTCCTCGGCGAGCTCGTTCATCCCCGGCAGCAGCGTGGAGCCGCCGGTGATCACCACGCCCGAGGTCAGCGCCTCGGAGAAGCCGTTGCGCTCGACCTCGTGGTGGACGAGCTGGAAGATCTCCTCGACGCGGGGCTCGAGGATGTCGCAGAGGATCTGCCGGCCCATCACCCGGGGCTCACGGCCGCCGACCGAAGGGACCTCGATCATGTCCTGCTTGTCGACCATCGAGGAGAGCGAGCAGCCGTACTTCTGCTTGATCCGCTCCGCCTCGTGCACCGGGGTGCGCAGGCCGACGGCGATGTCATTGGTGAGGTTGTTGCCTCCGAGCGCGATCACCGCGGTGTGGACGATCGAGCCGCCGTGGAAGATCGCGATGTCGGTGGTGCCGCCGCCGATGTCGACGAGGCAGACGCCGAGCTCCTTCTCTTCGTCGGTCAGCACCGCCTCGGAGGAGGCGAGCGGCTGGAGCACGATGTCAGCGACGTTGAGCCCGGTGCGGTTGGCGCACTTGACGATGTTCTGCGCGCTGGCGACGGCGCCGGTGACGATGTGGACCTTGGCCTCGAGGCGGTAGCCGGCCATGCCGAGCGGCTCCTTGATCCCGCCCTGGTCGTCGACGATGAACTCCTGGGGGAGCACGTGGATCACCTCGCGATCGACGGGGATGTTCACCGTCTTCGCCTGCTCGATCACGCGGGCGATGTCCGCCTCGCGGACCTCCTTGTCCTTGAGCGCGACGACGCCGCGTGAGCCGAAGCCCTTGATGTGGCCGCCGGCGATCCCCGTGTAGACGTGGGTGATCTCGGTGCCCGCCATCGCCTCGGCTTCTTCGATCGCGCGGCGAATCGAAGCCACGGTGGCCTCGATGTTCACCACCACGCCCTTGCGCAGCCCCTTCGAGGGGTGGCTGCCGATGCCGATGATGTCGATGCCCCCCTCGGTCAGCTCCCCGACGATGGCGCAGATCTTGGTCGTGCCGATGTCCAGGCCGACGATGATCTCTCCTCCCTTACCGTTCTTCGACATTGTGAACTTCCTCCCAAGTGGCGATCGCCTTTTCAGGCGAGCGGTTACTTCCCCGGCCGCCCTCCCCTTTCGGGGCTGGCGGTCGAAAGCTGCGGTTGCAATGAAACGGTGATCGACGAAGGGCGCGCGCGGTTATCGAGGCGGATCACCTCGGGCTTCAGCGACCGGCTCTTCAATTCCTGACGGACGCGCGCGAGGCGGACGAGCTTCGCCGCGGTGTCGCCCTCGCCCAGCCGCACCTGCTGGCCGTCGCCGGTGACCAGCGTCACGCCTTCATCGTCGAGGTGGACCTCGGAGAGCCTCGCGCCCTTGCCGGTGGCGGAGGTGGCGTAGCTCTGGGCGACGCCGAGCGCGTGGGTGAGCCGGGTGACGGTCTCGTCGTGCCGAGCGACGTAGTCATCGCGCTCGATGCCGGTGACGAGGGGAAGGTCGAGGGCGTCGGACGCCTGGACGCGCTTGAAGGGCTCGCCCGCGTCGTCGAGGAGGTAGAGATCTCCGAGGGACACCATCGCCACCGGCTGGTGCTCGGTGAGCTGGATCTCGAGGCGGCGGGGGAAGTGGCGGGTCACCCTCACCTGCTTGATCCACGGCACCGACGCCATCTGCCGCTCGACGGCGAGCGGGTCGAGGGCGACGAGGTTGAGGCCCAGCTGCAGGCCACCCGCGCGGGAGAGCTCTGCTTCGGTGGCGCGCTGGTTCCCGCTGAAGTGCAGCGTGTCGATCGCGAACTGCGGCGACTGCTTCGACCAGTCCCACCCGGCCCAGGCACCGAAGACGAGCGCGGCGGAAAGAACGGCGGCGCCGACGACCTTGAAGATCGTCGGGGCGAGCGTGGAAGCGACGGCCTTGAGCTCGGCCGTCTTCTTCGCCACGTCGACGCGCCTGCGGTTCTTTTTTGCGCGGAAAATCATCTGGATGGGGAGGTTTGCAGCGAGGGGATCGTCGAGCCGGTCGGGGCCCACGGCAATTTTTCAGCTACAGGGACATCGCTGTAGCGATGTGGGCGGATGTCAGATCGTTTGGGCATGGTCCGGGTCACGCTTTGAGGCTCGCGCCGAGCAACAAACGCTCACAAAGTTGGGGGAAGGCGATTCCTCGGCCCGCGGCGATCTTCGGCAGCAGGCTGGTGGCGGTCATTCCCGGCAGGGTGTTGACCTCGAGGAGCAGGGTCTGGCCGTCGGGGGTGATGATCACGTCCGATCGGCTCGAGCCGGAGCAACCCAGCGCGCGGTGCGCGGCGAGGCAGACCTGGTTGATCTTCTCGTAGAGCTCGGCGGCGACCGGCGCGGGGAAGAGGTACTTGGTGCCCGAGTTGGCGCCGTACTTCGCCTGGTAGTCGTAGAACTCGCGGGCGGGGACGATCTCGATCGCGCCGAGCGCCTCGTCATCGAGCACCGCGCCCTGCACTTCCCTGCCCTTGACGTACTGCTCGACGAGCAGCTTGCCTGCGTAGCGACAGGCGTCGGCGATCGCGGTCTCGTACTCCGCCCGCGTCTTGCAGATGTGAATCCCGACCGAGCTGCCCTCGCGCGAGGGCTTGACGACGCAGGGGAAGTCGAAGGGCAGCTTCGCGGCGAGCGCGGCGGCGGGAGTCTCGAAGGAAGCCCAGGCGGGGGTGGGCAGGCCGTGGGCGACGAAGACCTGCTTGGTGAAGACCTTCTCCATCCCCACCGAGGAGGCGAGCACGCCCGAGCCGGTGTACGGGATGAACATCGACTCGAGCAGGCCCTGGACGCAGCCGTCTTCGCCGTAGCGGCCGTGGAGGGCGATGAAGGCGCAGTCGACCTTCGCGGCGACCAGCTGGGCCGGCAGGTCCTTGCCGACGTCGATCTCGGTGACGCTGTACCCTAAGTCGCGCAGGCCCTGGGAGACGGCGGCGCCCGAGCGCAACGAGACGTCACGCTCCTCGGAGAGGCCGCCCTTGAGCACGGCGATCTTCCGGGTCTTCAGCTCGTCGCGGGTGAAGCTCATTGGAAGACTCCGATCCGTTTGACCTCGGGGTGGAGCACGACGCCGTGGGCGTCACGAACGCGCTGGGTGGCGAGGTCCATCAGCGCGACGACCTCGGCGGCGCGGGCGCCTCCGAGGTTGACGATCCAGTTGGCGTGGAGCGGCGAGAACTGGGCCTGCCCGACGGTGTGGCCTTTGAGCTGGACCGTTTCGATCAGCCGCCCGGCGAAGTCGCCTGGCGGGTTGGTGAAGACCGAGCCGAAGTTGGGCTGCGACAGCGGCTGGGTGCGCTTGCGGTAGGCGAGGTCGGCGTCCATCTGCGCCTTCGATGCGCCCAGATCGCCCGGGCGCAGCTTGAACCGCACCCGGGTGACGATCGCGCCGGTTGGGAGCGAGGTGTGGCGGTACTCGAAGGGGATCTGCGAAGCGTCGAGCCAGCCGAGGCCCGCGGGGGTGGCGAGCTCGACGGCCTCGACGATGGTCATGCACTCGCCGTGTTTGGTGCCGGCGTTCATCGCGGTCGAACCGCCGATGGTGCCGGGGATGCCGGCGAGGAACTCGGCCCCGACGAGCTGCTTCTGCCTCATCAGGGTGAGCAGGCGGGTGATCGCCGCGCCGCCGCCGAGGGTGACGCGATCGCCTTCAAGCTGCTCGGGCATGAGATCGGAGGGGAGCTTCAAGGTGATGCCGGGCACGCCACCGTCGCCGACGAGGGTGTTGGCGCCGCCGCCGAGCATCGTGACCGGAATTCCCTCCGCGTGGGCGAGCGCGAGGATCTCGATGAGCTGCTGCGCCGAGCCGGGCCGCACCAGCGCCTCGGCGTTGCCCCCAGCGCGGATGCTGCACCACGGCGCGAGCGGCTCGTCGAAGCGCACGCCGTCCACCTTCAAGGCGGCCAGCGCCGAGCGGAGCCCAGGGTCAAGGCGGAGGGCCACGTTCACCTCTCCTCCGAGAGCGGTGAGCGCCCCTCGACTCCGATCGGGGTGAACGGAGTTCCGGTGATCCCGAGCGACGTCGAGGGACGGTTCAGGATCGCGGTCATGACTTCTTCTCCAGCAGCGCGAGGAGGTCAGGCCCGACCTGGGTGATGTCGCCGGCGCCGAGGGTGACGACGAGATCTCCGGGCTGGAGCCGGGGCAGCAGGGCCGCCGGGAGGTCGGCGCGCTTGTCGACGTAGGTGACGTCGGGGTGGCCGTGGGCGCGCACCGCGTCGGCGAGCGCCTGGCCGGTGACGCCGGGAATCGGCTCCTCGCCGGCGGCGTAGATGTTGGTGAGGAAGAGCAGATCCGCGTCGTTGAACGCGCTGACGAAGTCATCGAGCAGATCGTGGGTGCGGGTGTACCGATGCGGCTGAAAGGCGACGATCAGGCGGCGGCCGAACGCGCGGCGGGCGCCGGCGAGCGTGGCGCGGACCTCGGCGGGGTGGTGGCCGTAGTCGTCGACGACGGTGACGCCGGCGGCCTCGCCCTTCACCGTGAAGCGGCGCTGGACGCCCTCGAAGCCCGCGAGCGCGCTGCGAACGGTGTCGAGGGGGATGTCGAGCTCCTCGGCGACGGCGATCACCGCCAGCGCGTTCATCGCGTTGTGGGCGCCGACCATCCGCACCGTGAACTCGCCGAGATCGTGATCACGCCGGAAGGCGCGGAACTTCGTCGCGTAGCCCTCGAGGGCGATGCCTTCGATCCGGTAGTCCGCGGCGTGGGAACTGCCGTAGGTGACGCAGCGCTTCTCGAGCAACGGGAGCAGCGCCTGGACGTTGGGGTGGTCGAGGCAGAGGACATTGAGCCCGTAGAACGGCACCCGGTTGCAGAACTCGACGAACGCGTGCTTGAGCGCGTCGAGCGTCCGGTAGTGATCCATGTGCTCGGGGTCGATGTTGGTGACGACCGCGATCGCCGGGTGGAGCTTCAAGAAGCTGCCGTCGGACTCATCGGCCTCGACGACCATCAGCTCGGACTTGCCGAGCTTGGCGTTGCTGCCGAGGACGTTGACCTTGCCGCCGACGACCGCGGTGGGGTCGAGCCCGGCGGCGTTGAGCACCGTGGCGACCATCGAGGTGGTGGTGGTCTTGCCGTGGGACCCGGCGATCGCGACCGCGTACTTGAGCCGCATCAGCTCGGCGAGCATCTCGGCGCGGGCGATCACCGGCACCTTGCGGTGGTGGGCGGCGATCACCTCGGGGTTGTCCTTCTTCACCGCCGAGCTGATCACCACCACGTCGGCGAGCAGCAGGTTGTCGGCGGCGTGGCCGTAGGCGATCCGCGCCCCGAGCGAGGCGAGGCGGCGGGTGACCTCGGACTCCTTCAAGTCCGAGCCGGAGACCTTGTAGCCCAGGTTGATCAGCACCTCGGCGATGCCGGACATCCCGATGCCGCCGACGCCGACGAAGTGCACCCGCGCGGCGTGGCGCGACTTGTACCGGGACGACAGCGGGGCCGACGGGTGAGGCGTGGTCATGGTTTCACCTCGGCGCGCTGGCGGCCCTTGTCGCCCCAGCGGCCCGACATCAGCCGGACGAGGACGTCGGCGAGCTCCTTCGACGCCTCCGGCCGGCCGAGGAGCCCAGCGGCCTTCTCCATCTTCTTGAGCTTGTCGGGATCCGCGGCGAGCGCGCGGATTTGCCCTGCGAGCATCGCGCCGTCGAGTTCGACTTCGCGGAACATCAGCGCGGCGCCGGCGTCGACCAACGCCCGGGCGTTGACCGCCTGGTGGTCATCGGTGGCGAACGGAAACGGAATCAGAATCGACGCCTTCTTGCAGACAGTGAGCTCGGCGACGGTGGTCGCTCCGGCGCGGCAGACGACGAGCTCGCAGCGGGCGTAGGCCTCGGACATGTCCTCGATGAACTCGACGACCTCGGCGTTGAAGCCCTTGTCTTGATAGCCCGTGCGCACCTGCTCGACGTCGGCCTTGCCGGTCTGGTGAAGGAACTGCAGCTTGCCCTTGAGGTCGCCGAGGTGATCGAGCGCATCGAGCATCCGCGAGTTGATCCCCTTGGCGCCGAGGGAGCCGCCGAAGACGAGGATGGAGAAGTTGGGGTGCTCGATCTTCGAGCGGAGGAAGTTCTCCATCAGCTTCCGGCGGATCGGATTGCCAATGACCCAGCTCTTCTTCTCGGGGAAGAAGGCGACCGCTTCTTCGAAGGCGAGGAAGATCGCCTGGACGAAGTGGCCGAGGATCCGGTTGGTGAGGCCCGGCAGCGCGTTCTGTTCCTGTACCGCGGTCGGTACCCGCATCAGCCAGGCGGTGAGCACCACCGGACCGGACGAATAGCCGCCGACCCCGACCACCACGTCCGGCTGGTAGCGGCGGAGGATCTTCCACGATTCGAAGAGCGACAGCGGGAGGGTGAGGAGGCCGAGCAGCGTCTTCACCAGCCCCATGCCCTTGAGGCCCCGGGAGGTGATCGCCTCGAACTTGAAGCCGGCCGCGGGGACGACGCGCGCCTCGAGGCCCCGGTTGGTGCCGACGAAGACGACGTCGTTGCGCACGTCACGCGTCGACACCTCTTCCGCGAGCGCGATGCCCGGGAAGAGATGACCACCCGTTCCGCCGCCGGCGATCAGCACCCTCACGCAGGGACTCCGTCGGCGTCGCCCGGCGACTGGGTCGGGACCGCTTCCCGGGTGGGACGGCGGGCGATCCGCTTCGGGGCCTCGGCGTTGGCGCTGATCGACAGCAGCAGGCCGGACGCGCCCATCAGCATGATCAACGAGCTGCCGCCGTACGAGATGAACGGAAGCGTCAGGCCCTTGGTCGGCACCAGGCCCATCGCGACCGACATGTTCACGATTGCCTGAAAGGCGATCAACGAGGTGATCCCCAGGCCCAT
>JAYVRT010001082.1:0-10191 GCA_043776025.1 Archangiaceae bacterium
CGGCTGGGAATCGGCCTTCAGCTCCCGTCCGACGAGGCCTCCCGGCTGCTGGCCAGTCACACCGGGCTGCCCCCGGGCGCCTGGTCGCGCTTCGAGGCCAGCACGCTGGGGCCGGTCGACTTCGCGGCCCACGGCGCCGAGGCGGCCCGGCTCGAGGCCGCCGTGGTCGGCCGAAGGGCCGGATGACAGTCTGGTGACTTGCACAGGGGCCTCTAAAACCCGTGGCCGTGATAGGCCAAGGCCGTGGCTGCCGAGCTGGCGATCGACATTCGCGACGTGAGCAAGCGGTTCGGTCCGCGGTGGGCACTGGCCCGTCTTTCCTACAGTTTGCCGGTCGGACGCTCGCTGCTGCTGACCGGGCACAACGGCTCAGGAAAGACGACGCTGCTGCGGCTGATCGCGACCGCCAGCTTCCCCACCGCCGGCAAGCTGCAGGTGCTCGGCCGGGACTCCCGGGACGACCGGGCGCAGATCCGCCACCACGTCGCGCTGCTGTCGCACGCCAGCTTCCTCTACGAGGACCTGACCGCGGCGCAGAACTTGATCCTCCTCGGCCGGATGATGGGGCTGCAGACGCCCCAGAAAGACGCGGCGGCCCTGCTCGATCGGGTCGGCCTCACCGCGCGCACCGACAATCCGGTGCGCCAGTTCTCCGCCGGCATGCGCAAGCGGGTGGCGATCGCACGGCTGCTGCTCAAGGCCCCCAGCCTCGCGCTGCTCGATGAGCCGTTCGGGGAGCTCGACCCCGCGGGGATCGCGCAGATGGAGTCCTTGATCGGCGAGCTCAAGGCCCGCGGCACGACGTTGGTGCTGGCGACGCATCAGATCGATCAGGGGTTGAAGCTCACCGAGGCGCGGCTCCACCTGGAGAACGGGCGGATGGCGGAGGCGGCGTGAGCGAGCTGCCGGCGATCTCCGCGGTCCAGAGTCTTCCGGCGCGTCGAACGCCTGGGCTCGTCGCGACGACGTTGCTGGTGCTGCGCAAGGATCTGCTGATCGAGTGGCGCACCCGCGCCCGCCTCAACGCGCTGGTCTTCTTCGCGCTGGCGACGCTGCTGATGTTCAACTTCGCGCTCGGGCCCGACACGGTGCTGATGCGCGCGCATGCCGCCGGCTATCTCTGGCTGGCGATCCTCTTCTCCTCGGTGCTGTCGCTGGGCGAGTCGTTTCGCATCGAGTCGGAGAACCTCGCGCTCGACGGGATCAAGCTGGCACCGGCGGACGCGCGGGCGATCTTCCTCGGCAAGGCGCTCGGCAACGCGATGATCCTGCTGCTGCTTGGGTTGGTGCTGGTGCCGATCACCATCGCCCTCTTCGACGTGCAGATCACCCTCGGGCTGCCGACGATGCTGGGGATCCTGATCGTCGGGTCGCTGGCGATCAGCGCGCCCGGCACGATCTACGCCGCGATCGCCTCCAACGCCCGGGCCCGCGACGTGCTGTTGCCGCTGCTGCTGTTCCCGATCCTGATCCCCGCGCTGTTGGCGTGCGTCAAAGCGTCGACGCTGGTGCTCCAGGGGGACCCGATGAACCAGCTGGGCTCCTGGGTTCGGCTGTTGCTCGGCTTCGTGGTCGTCTATTGGTCTATGGGGTTCGTCTTGTTCCCGCGCGTCATCGAGGACGATTGAAAATGGGTGGCTATACCTTCGACAGCTCCATCGCCGTGATGCTGCTCGTGATCGGGCTGATCGTCCTCGGCGCCTACAAGCCCAACACCCGCACCTGGGTCTGGCGGATCATCACCGCGATCACCGTGGTGATGCTCGCGGTGCACCCCTACCTGTCGCTGATGTGGGTCCCGCCCGAGAAGCAGATGGGCGATGTGTACCGAATCATCTACGTCCACGTGCCGCAGATTCAGGTCGGCATGTTCGCGATGGCGATCAACGGCATCTGCTCGTTCGCTTACCTGATGAAGAAGAGCTGGGTGTCGGACGCTTTGGCCGAGGCATCGGCCGAGGTCGCCGTCTACATGGCCTCGGTCGCGGTGCTGCTCGGATCGATCTGGGGCAAACCCACCTGGGGCGTCTATTGGGACTGGGATCCGCGCCTGACCACCGCGACGATCTTGATCGTGACCTACATCGGCTACCTCGCCCTGCGCAGCTTCGTCGAAGACCCGGAGAAGCGCGCGACCTGGAGCGCGGTGATGGGGATCATCGCCTTCGTCAACGTGCCGATCACCTGGCAGGCGGTGAAGATCTGGGCCAGCCTCCACCAAAAGCCCTCGAACCCGAAGACGGTCGACCCGCAGATGGTCTGGGTGCTCCACTGGAGCCAGGTGGCCTTCTTTTGCCTGATGGCGGTGTTCGTCTGGCACCGTTACCTGTTGGCGAAGAAGACGCGGGAGAAGGAAGTGGCGCTCCCCGACGCGCTGCCGCCCGCACGCCCGGAGGCCGCATGAGCTGGCTCGCACTCGCCGCGGAAGTCACCCCCGAGGTCCCCCAAATGGGCCAGCTCGTCGGCGGCTGGGAATACGTGTGGGCCTCTTACATTGTTACCTGGGTCGGAATCGTCCTCTACGCGGCGTCCCTGTTTCTTCGCCGCCAAAAGGCCTAGGTAGGAGAACCATGACTCCCGCAAACAAGAACCGCCTGCTCGCAGTTGGCGCACTGCTCATCGCGGCCGGTGCGCTCGCGGTCATCTCCTGGGGCAACATTGGAGAGAACCTCGTCTACTATTGGACCCCGAGCGAGATGATGGCGCAGGGCGAGAAGGCGTTTGGGCCGACCATTCGGCTGGGAGGCGTCGTCTCCCCCGGCAGCGTGACCTGGAACACCGACCACACCCACCTCGACTTCAAGGTGGCCGACAACCGGGAACCGACGGCGCCCACAGTGGCGGTCGCGACCGATCAGATCCCTCCGCAGATGTTTCGCGAGGGCATCGGCGTCGTCGTCGAAGGCACCTTCAGCAAGAGCGGCACCTTCAAGACGAACCGGCTGATGGTGAGCCACTCCAATGAGTACCGCCCACCGAAGCCGGGCGAGGACACCAAGAACTGGCAGAAGTCGCTGGAGATCTCGGAAAAGTGAACTCGACGATCGGCTACGGGTTGGTGCTGGGCGGCTTGCTGTGCGCGGTCTTCGCCGCGGTGGTCGGCATCTGGAGCGGGCTCACCCGCCGCGAGAGCCTGCTGCCCTGGGTGCAGCGGGCGATCTTCGGCTTCTCCGCCTGCATGATCTTGAGCAACCTGGTGATGATCGGGGCGCTGCTCAACCACGACTTCTCGGTGAAGTACGTGGCCCAGGTCGGCAGCCGTTCGACGCCGACGATCTTCACCGTCGTCTCGCTCTGGAGCTCCCTCGAGGGCAGCATCCTCTTCTGGGGCGCGATCATGGGCGCCTACCTGTTCGCCTTCACCTTCACCTACCGCAAGGAGCACGGCCGCTACATGCAGCTGTCGCTCGGCGTGATGGCGGCGGTGGCGACCTTCTTCGCCTTCTTGATCGCCGGCCCTGCCAACCCGTGGACGGCGGTGGCCAACCCGCTCGCCGACGGCCCGGGGCCAAACCCGCTGCTGCAGAACCACGTGCTGATGATCGTCCACCCGCCGATGCTGTACCTGGGCTTCGTGGGGATGACGGTGCCGTTCGGGATCGCCGCCGGAGCGCTGCTGCGCGGCGAGCTGTCAGACGCCTGGCTGGTGCCGCTGCGCCGGTGGACGCTGATCCCCTGGACCTTCCTCTCGGTGGGGATCATCCTCGGCAGCTGGTGGGCGTACGCGGTGCTTGGCTGGGGCGGCTACTGGGCGTGGGATCCAGTCGAGAACGCCTCGTTTCTCCCCTGGCTGACCGCGACCGCGTTCATCCACTCGACGATGGTGCTCGAGCGGAAGAAGTCGCTGAAGCTGTGGACGCTGTCGCTCGCGCTCGGCACCTTCGTGCTGACGATCGTCGGCACCTTCATGACCCGCTCGGGCGTCTTCAACTCGGTGCACGCCTTCAGCCAGTCGGACATCGGGCCGACCTTCCTCGGCTTCATCGCGATCACCCTCGCCTTCAGCATCACCCTGCTGACGGTGCGCGGCTCGCTGTTGGTCGCCGAGACGCCGCTGGAGGACGTGGTCTCCCGCGAGGGGGCGATCTTGATCAACAACCTGATCTTCGTCGCGATCACCTTCACCGTGCTGCTGGGGACGCTGTTTCCCCTGGTGACCGAGGCGCTGGAGAAGAAGCGGATCAGCGTCGGCGAGCCGTACTTCAACGCGATGGCGCTGCCGGGCGCGCTGCTGATGCTCTTCACCATGGGCGTCGGGCCGGTGCTGCCCTGGGGCCGGGCAGACCGGGCGACGCTGATGCGCCAGTTCATCATCCCCGGCGGCATCGGGCTGGTAGTGGTGGTCGGCTGCGTCATCGCCGGCTTCCGGGGGGGGATGCCGCTGACCGCGTTCGGCCTGGGCGCGTTCGTGACCACGGTGACCTTGCGCGAGCTGCTGCTGCCGGCGCGCGAGCGGATGACGGCGCAGAAGGAAGGGGCGTTCACCGCGCTGGTGCGCAGCGCCTCGCGGACCCGAAGGCGCTTCGGGGGCTACATCGTCCACCTGGGGATCGTCGCGATCATCGTCGCGATCGCCGCGTCGAGTAACTACAAGGTCCACACCAGCGGCACGGTGAAGATGGGCCAGGCTCTCGAGGTCGGCGGCTACAAGGTCCGCTTCGACGGGCTCTCCAACGGCACCGAGCCGCACCGCACCTGGACGGGGGCGGACGTGACGATCATCTCGCCCACCGGAGCCGAATCGCCGCACCACGGAAAGGCCGCGCCGCGGATGAGCTTCTACGAGCGCCAGACGGATCCGGTCGGCTCTCCGGCGGTCGACGAATCGCCGCTGCACGACGTCTACGTCTCGCTGCTCTCCTTCGACCCCGCGGCGAAGACGGCGAGCTTCAACGCCTGGGTTTTCCCGCTGGTGGGGTGGATCTGGTACGCGATTCCGGTCCTCGTCCTCGGCTCGCTGATCGCGATGTGGCCGCAACGCAAGCGCGACGATTTGCTGCCCGCCGCCGCCACGCCCGCGGTCCCGACGGGCTCGGCATGACCCCCGAGGTCACCAGTCCCCCCGAGCCCCCACACGCGGGCTTCGGCGTGCGCCAGGGGATCATCCTCGCGATCGTCACCGGCACCGTCGGCCTGTTCCTCTACGTGCTGCTCAACGGCTTCGGGCTCGATCCCCACGCGGTCCCGTTCGGAATGGCGGGCCATCAGGCCCCGCTGTTCACGATGAAGGACCTGAAGACGGGCGCCCCGGTGCAGATGAAGGACTTCATCGGCAAGCCGATCGTCCTCAACTTCTGGGCGACCTGGTGCGGGCCCTGCAAGATGGAGCACCCCTACCTCGAGTGGGCCTTTCGCAAGTACGGCCCCGAGGTCGTCTTCCTCGGGGTGGTCTTCGAGGACACCGAGGAGAACACCCGCGCGTTCATCGCCCAGAACGGCGGCACCTTTCCCCAGCTGTTCGACCTCAAGTCCACCGTCGCGGTGGACTACGCGGTCGCCGGCGTGCCCGAGACCTACTTCATCAACCGGGAAGGGACGATCGTCAGCAAGTACGCGCTCGGGCCGATCAACCCGCCCCTGCTCGACAAGCACATCGCGGAGATCTTGAAATGACCGGGGCGCTGCTGGTGGTGTCGCTGGTGTTGAGCCAGGGCTACGCGCCCGCGCGGCAGGGCCTGGAGCCGCTCGACGCCAAGCGCGAGGAACGGGTGATGGTGCTGGGCAAGAAGTTCCGCTGCGCCGTCTGCCAGGGGGTGGCGATCGCCGACTCGCCCGCCTCGATGGCCCGGGCGCAGCTCGACAAGGTCCGTGAGCTGGTGGCCGAGGACAAGAGCGACCAGGAGATCGAGGACTACTTCGTCGCCCGCTACGGCGAGTGGGTGCTGCTCGAGCCGCGCAAGAACGGGCTCAACGCCTTCCTCTGGGTCGGCCCGGTGATGCTGCTGGTGTTGGGGATCGCGATCATCCTCGCCCAGGTGAAGAAGAAGGGCAGCGGCCCGCCGCCGCCGGACGCCCCGGCCCCCGACGACTACCTCGCGCAGGTGCGCGCCGACCTGAACAAGCCATGAACGAACTTCACCAGACCAACTGGGTCCCGGGCGTGGCCGTCCTCGGCGGCGCGCTGCTGGTGGCGGTGATCTTCCTCCTCGTCTCGCGCCGCAAGCACGGCCCGACCGCGGCGGCCTTCTCCTCGGAGGATCTCGAGGTCCGCTACCAGGGGATCATCGTCGAGCTGAAGGAGCTCGCCGCGAACAAGCACCTCCACGCTCCCGAGGCCTGGGCGGCGGAGAACTCCCGGCTGGAGCAAGCGGCGGCGGCGGTGCTCCGGCAGAAGGCGGGCGTGACCCACGACAGCTTGAAGGCGCAGGCCCGCGCGGAGAAGCGCGTGGCGGTCACCGCCGAGGCGACAGGCTTCTTCGCGAAGAACCCGGCGCTCAAGGGCGCGATCTGGGGCGCAGCGGTGGTGCTCTTCTTCGTGGTGCTCGGGGTGCTGCTCTCGCGCGAGTCGAAGGATCGCAACGACGGAGACTCGATCACCGGGATGAAGGCGGGCGGCAGCGACGCCCCGATGCGGCCCCGCGACAACCCCGAGGCCGCGGCGGACCCCAACGACGATCCCGAGCTGAAGGCGGCGATCCAGCGGGCCGAGCGCTCACCGGAAGACATCGAGGCGCTGTCCGGGGCGATCAAGTCGATGATCCAGCACCAGCTGTTCGACGACGTCACCCCGTTGATCCGCCGCGCGACCGCGCTCGACCCCTACCATGTGCCCACCCGCACCTACCGGGCGGTGATGCTCGCGGTCGAGGGGCAGACAATGACCGCGCTCGACGAGCTGCAGCACATCGCCGACACCTTCGAGGGCGCCTACGAGGCGCGGATGTACGCCGGGATGCTCGCGATGCAGAGCGATGACAAGGAGCGCGCGATCGCGCAGTTCGAACGCTACCTCGTCGAGGCGCCGGTCTCCGAGCAGCCGCCGATGCTGCGCATGGGCATCGCCCAGATGAAGAAGGAACTCGCCGCGTCGTCTGCCAAGCCGCCGATGGCGCCCTGACCCAACAGAAGAGGACCATGTCGCCTGCCCTCGAGAAGTTCCGCGCCCAGTCGAAGCTCTTCTGCCTGCTCGACGAGGCCGGCCAGCAGCGGCTGCTCGACGTCGCGGTGACGCAGACCCACCCCGCGGGTGGGGTGATCGTCAAGCAGGGCGAGCACGGCGACGCGTTCTACGTCGTCGCCGACGGCAGCCTGCAGGTGGTGGTCGAAGACGCGGGGAAGAGCCGCCCGGTGGCGAAGCTGGAGCGCGGCGCCTTCTTCGGAGAGATCGCGGCGCTGCTCGGCGAAGCGCGGTCGGCGACGGTCACCGCGCTCACCGCGGTGACGCTGATCCGCTTCGAGATGCCCAAGGTGAAAGGAATCATCCAGGACTACCCGCCGGTGCGCCAGGTGTTGACCAAGCTCGCGCTCAAGCGCAGCGAGGACAACCTCGCCGAGGCGATGAAGGACTTCTCCGGCGAGTAAGCCTTAACCCCTCCGGGTTACGGAGCGCGATCGTCGAAGTCGTGCCGCGGCGTCGGATCGCTCTCCGTCATGCTCCAGATGTCGAGGGCCGGGTCGGCGTCGAGGTTGATCGCGCAGACGATCACCAGGTCGACGCCCGGCCCGCCGCCGTCCGGGGGCTGTTTCTTCTGCTCTTCGACGGCGGTGTCGTTCTCCGCCAGCCGCGCCTGCACCTCGGGGGGCAGTTGCTCGAACTTCAGCTGAGGCCGTCCACCCCAGGGGCCCGCCGGGCTCAAGAAGCAGGTGAACTTCTGGGGGCCGCTGTTGGCGAACTCGACCAACTGCCGTGGCTGGGTGGCCCAGGTGCCCTCCTTCGCGCGGAAGGCTTCCTCGGCGGTGAGCACCAGCTTCAGGGTGTAGATCGCTTCCGACTGGTTCGACCGCGCCCGGTAGTTGACGAAGTTGGGGGCAGCGATCGCCACCAGCAGCCCGACGCCGCAGAGCCCGACGAGGGCGACGATCGCGAGCACCACGTACAGGGTCGTCCGACTCGGGGCGGCGGGCGCGGGCGCGGGGGTCGGGGTCATCGGTCGCTTGACACTACGCCGGGCCTCTCCTCTCCTCACGCGCGATCGTGGATCTCGTCCTGCTCGTCGCCCAGGTGGTCCTGATCGTCCTCCTCGTGGTGTTGCCGCTGTTCTCGGCGTGGGACAAGTGGCAGGCGTCGTCGACCCAGCGGAAGGTGATCGCCGTCGCCCTCGCGCTCGGCCTGGCGGTGGTGGCGGTCGGCCAATACCAGCGGATCATCCGGCTCCACGAGGGCGATCTGCGCAGCGCCGTCGGAAACGTCGGGCTGTTTCACGGCGCCTGGTACGCACGCCGGGTCAGCTTCTCGATCTGGGAGTATGCGGGGACGTTGATCGCCGGCAGCGCGCTGCTCGGTTTCACGCTCGATGCGATGCGCCGCAGGCAATGGTCGCAGGCGGTGGGCTACTCCGGCGCCTTCGCCCTGATGCTCGCGCTGGCGATCCTGTTGAAAGTCCGCAGTTGGTCGGGAGACTGACGCGCGTTCAGCCGGTGAGCACGCCCGGGTTCAAGATCCCCGCCGGGTCGACCGCGCGCCGCGCCGCGATCAACGCCTGCGCGAACGGCTCCGGCCGCTCGCGGTCGTACCAGGGCCGGTGGGTCCGCCCGACGGCGTGGTGGTGGGTGATCGTCCCCCCGCACCGCAGCAGCGCTTCGCCCGCCACCGCCTTGAGCTCGGCCCACTGCTCGAGCTCTCCGCCGCGCCGCGCCTTGCCGATGAAGGTGAAGTACGGGGCCGGGCCGTCCGGGTAGACGTGGGTGAAACGGCAGGTGACGACCCCGCCGCCGCAGACGCGTTCGAGCGCGGCCCGCATCGCTTCGGTGACCTCGCCGTAGAGCTGCGCGAACCCGCTCCAGGTGCACGCGGTCTCGAAGGTGTCGGCGAGGACGCCGAGGCGGATCATCGCGTCCTGCAAGTAGGGGCCCTGGAGGAACGCCGCGCGCCAGCTGTCGCCGGCATCGGCGCCCCGCGCCGCCGAGCGATCATCTCGAACCACCTTCCCCTTCGGGCAGGTCGCCCCATGAGCCTCGGCGATCGCCACCGCCCGGTCGAGCCACGGTCCGAGCGGATGGTCGGCGGACTCGAAGGCGACGATCAGCACCGTCGAGCCATCGCCGCTGACGCCGTTGAGCATCGCCTCCTGCGCATCGAGCACCCGGCAGTTCGAAGGGTAGAGCCCGCTCTGAGCGATCTGACGCGTGGCGCTCACCGCCGCTTCGAAGGAGGTGAAGTGGAGGCTGGCGTTGGCGCGGAACACCGGCCGGGGGAGCACCCGCATCCACGCCTCGGTGATCACCCCCAGCGTCCCCTCGCTGCCGCAGACCCAGCGATTGGGATCCGAGCCCGCGCCGCTGGCGGGGAAAGACTTGCTCGCCCAGACGCCCCGCGGGGTGATCATCCGCGCCGAGTGCACCAGCTCGTCGATGTGGGTGTAGAGCGTGGCGAAGTGGCCGCCCGCGCGGGTGGCGATCCACCCCCCGAGCGTCGAGAACTCGAACGACTGGGGAAAATGCCGCAGCGTCAGCCCGTGGGTGGCCAGCTGCTGCTCGAGCGCCGGGCCGAAGGCGCCCCCCTGGATCCGCGCCAGCCGCGAGGTGGCGTCGACTTCCAGCAGCCGGCCGAGCCCGCCGACGTCGAGGCTCGCGGTGCCGCGGTGGCCCGCGCCGAGCACCGGCTCGCTGCCTCGCACCACGCTGCTCCCGCCGCCGTAGGGGGTGACGGTGAGCCGCTGCTGCTCGCAGACCTCGAGCGCGAGCGCGACCTCGGCCTCGGTGCGCGGGGTGATCACCACGTCCGGCGCCGCCGAGAAGTCGCCGCGAAAGCCGCGGACACGGTCCGGGTAGCCGCGGCCCCAGGTGTGCCGCACCCGCGCCTCCAACGCCTGGCTGGAAAAAGCAGCCACCGCCGACGGCACCTCGACCCGGGGCGGAGCGAGCGTCACCGCGTCCAGCGGCACCGCCTCCTCGGGCTGGAGCGGTCCGAAGAACGCCTCCGCCCGGGGCGCGACCTCGGCCAGCGGCAACATCCGTTCGACGGCGCCCCACGCCCAGTGGCTGCGGTTCATCGCCGCATGATTGACGATCTGCCGTTCGCAGGCGCCAGAC
>JAYVRT010001083.1:0-3001 GCA_043776025.1 Archangiaceae bacterium
ACAGCTTGTTCTGCAGCAGCAGGGGGAACTCCACGTTCTGAAACACCGAGAGCACCGAGACGAGGTTGAAGCTCTGGAAGATGAAGCCGATCGTGTCCAGCCGCAGCGACGTCAGCTGCCGTTCCTTCAGTGAGCTGGTGTTCTGGCCGGCCACCTCCACCGTGCCGCGGGTGGCAGTGTCGACGCAGCCGATCAGGTTGAGCAGCGTCGTCTTCCCGCTGCCCGACGGGCCCGCGATCGAGATGAACTCGCCCTTGTTGACCTCGAGCGACACCCCTCGCAGCGCGGGCACGACGACGTTGCCCAGGTGGTACTCCTTGACCACTTCACGGATCGAGACGATCGCTGACATTGTTTACCCCTCTTATTGATTCGCCCAATTCGGATATCGAAAGTTATTTAGAAAATCAACAACGAGATTAAAGTTGTTGAGTTTGGCAGGTCCCGGCGCGTGCCCAGGCGGGTGCGGCGTTTCTGGCGGGGAGTAGCTAATCCAACGCCCCGGGTGACGCACGCGGATTCCTTGAAGCAGACGACTGTTTCCTCTAGCGTCGCCGGCCGCGAGGGGGCCTTGAAAATGGGCGTGACCGAGGACCAGATCGCCGAGCAGCTGGCCGAGCTCGAGCCGGCGTGGGTCACCCGGCCGAACCTCTTCGCCGACCTGATCGCCCGCCGCGACGTGCCGGCGCTGCTGTCCCGGCTCAACGACGCGGCCCCCGGCGCCCGCGCCGACGCTGCCGAGGCCCTCGGCAAGCTGAAGGAGGCCAGCGCCACCGCCCGGCTGAAGCAGCTGACGGGGGATCTCGACCCCAACGTCCGCCGCGCCGCCGCTGCCGCGCTGGTCGCCCTCGCCGACGAAGGGATGCTCAAGGAGTTCGTCAAGTCGCTGCGAGACCCGAGCGCCAAGGTCGTCGCCGGCGCCGCGATCGCCCTCGGAGAAGCCGGGTACAAGGACGCCGTCCCCTACCTGCTCAAGGCGTACCGCACCGAGCACCCGCGCATCGCCGCCGCGGTGGCGGTGGCGTTGGGTCGCCTGGGCTCGGTGGACGCGGTGCCCTGGCTGACCGCCGCGGTGAAGACGGGGCTTGCTCCAGTTGAGGCCGCCGAGGCCCTCGGCCGCATCGGCGACCCGGCCGCGGGCCGGATCCTCGTCGAGCAGCTGGGCCATTCGTTCGCCCCGCTGCGCGCCGCCGCCGCCCGCGCCCTCGGAATGCTCGCGCTGGCCCGCACTTGGGACTTTGTCCTGCGCGACAAGGTGATCGCCACGCTGCAGCGGTCGATTCTCGATCCCGACGAGCGGGTGAAGCTGTGCGCCGGAATGGCGCTCGCCCAGTTCGGCGATCCGAAGGCGAGAGAAGTGCTCAAGAAGTTCGTCGAGCCGTAAAAGATCCACCCCCGAGGCGACCCCCAAATGCCCCCAGCCAAGAACCAGCCTCCGCCTGCCGCCGCCGAGCCCCTCTACCCTGCGATCGAAGGCTTCATCGAGCGCGCCACCGCCGAGGAGGTCATCGCCCTGTTCAGCCCCTTGCGCGAAGGCCTCACCGGCCTGAAGGGGCCGAACGCGGCCCACGGGAAGAAGGTGGGCAAGGCGATCGACAAGACGGAGGAGCTGTTGTCGCACCTGCTTCAAGTGCGCGAAAAGCTTGAGGCCCAGCGGAAGGAAAAGGGCGGCCCTCGCCGCTAACGCACTCAACCCTTACAATGGTGCGGCTGCCGGTTCCCCCGGCAGGCAACAAAACGGTTGAGGTGACGATAACTGGAATGGGCGCCCGACGGAGAGTCCGGCGGAAGCAGCAGCCCAATCAGTTCCATCAGCTTTCAGCAGTTCTCATTTCCAAGGAGCACACAAAATGTCCGGTCCCGTTCGTCTTGACCCTACCCCCGCCCGCATCTCCACCAACCTCACCATCGAGCGCCAGACCCCCAAGCGCGACTTCGGCGATCGGATGAAGGCCGGCCTCGACGTCGTCGGCGGCACGCTCGCCAACGGCGCCTCGGTCGTCGGCGGCCTCGTCCCCGGCGGCGCGATCCTCTCGGCGGCGGTCTCTTCCGTCAGCCAGCTCGGCGGAGCGGCCGGCCGGGCCGGTGGCGCCAGCGGCCAGTACGCCGCGTCGGGCGTCGTCAACATCGGCGGTGGCGGCGGCGGCATCAACACCACCGTCGGCTCGGGCGGCGGTAACCCCGCGGCCAACATGCCGGGCATGGGCAGCACGGTCGGCGGCGCTCCGAATTCGATGGGCACCACGGGCGGCGGCAGCGGCGCGGTGGCGGGGATGAACTCCGACCTCGTCCAGTCGCAGAACGACAACGCGGCGCTCTTGAAGGTCCAGATCGCGCTCCAGCACGAGAACCAGGTGTTCAGCTCGGTCTCCAACGTCCTCAAGACCCGCCACGACACCGTCAAGAACTCGATCGGCAACATCCGCTAAAGCGGGTAGTTGTTGAAGGTTTGAAGTCCACGAGGGCGGCCGACCTGGCCGCCCTTCGTGTTATGAAGGCCGTGAAAAGGAGCTACTCATGGCCGAGTCGAAAACAGACGTCGCCGGCAGCTTGATCCCGGTGACCAAGCAGCAGGCGATGGTGATGTTGGAAGCGGGCTACCTCTGGATGGACATGGGCAAGTACGACCACGCCCGTGACCTGCTCCAGGGCGCGGCCGCCTTGATGCCCAGGAGCGAGGTCCCCCAGCTCGCGCTCGGCACCCTCGAGTTCGTCCAGGGCCGGCACGAGAAGGCGCTGCAGGCCTACCGCTCGGCGCAGAAGCTCGCCCCCCGCTCGGCGCTGCCCCGCGCGCACGCCGGCGAGGCGCTGCTCTTCATGGGCAAGACCACCGAGGCTGTTAAAGAGCTCAAGGCCGCGATGGACGTCGAGCCCGATGGCGACGGCGCAAAGCTGGCGCAGGCGCTGATCGAGGCCAAAGAATCGGGCGCGTTGCCGCCCGCGAAGGACAAGAAGAAGAAGTAGAGTCGCTGACCCTTCGACTCGCTGCGCTCGCTCAGGG
>JAYVRT010001084.1:0-3000 GCA_043776025.1 Archangiaceae bacterium
AACGCGGCGACCGGGGCGCTACACCCTTCCCCCCCAATGTCCGATCAGCGGTTTCGCGCGGTTCTGCTTGCCTCCTTGATCGCCGCGATCGGGCAGTGGGCCTGCGGGGAGAGCGTCGAACAGCGGGTGGACGACGGGGGGATCAACCCCACGGGAGGCGGCGCCGGCGGCGGAGGTGGCGGCGGCTCGTCAGCAGCCGGCGGCGGCACCGGCGGCGGCACCAGCGCCGGGGGTGGCGCCGGCGGCTCCGGTGGAGGAATGGGCGGCGTCGGCGGCGGCGGGGCGGGTGGCGCTGGAGGAAGTGGTGGCGTCAACCCAGGCGTGGGAGGGGGCGGCGGCAGCACCGGCACGACCCAGTTGACGATCATCGTCGAGCCGAGCGACAACGGCACGGCGCTGGTGAATGCGATCAAGGCCGCGAAGAGTTCGGTGCACATGACGATGTACCTGCTTTCGTCGACCGCGGTGATCAACGCGCTGATCGCGCAGAAGACCGCGGGGCACGACGTCAAGGTGCTGCTCAACCAGACGTTTCCCGGAGGTGCCGGCTCGAACCTGGCGGCCTTCACCCAGCTACAGAACGCAGGGGTGGGCGTGAAGTGGGCACCGACGACGTTCACCCTCACCCACGAGAAGTGCGTCATCCTCGATGGGACGACGGCGTGGATCATGACGATGAACACCACCCAGAGCTCGCCGAGCTCGAACCGGGAATACCTCGCCGTCGACACCACGCCCGCCGACGTCGCCGAGGCCGAGGCGATCTTTCAGGCCGACTACGCGGGTACCACTCCAGTGTTGGTCGGCGGCCTGCTCGTCGCCCCGGTCAACGCGCGGCCGCCGCTGGTGGCGGCGATCAACGGGGCGACCACGCGAATCGACCTCGAAGGTGAGGAGCTCAGCGACTACCAGATCGTCAACGCGCTGGCGGCGGCGAAAGGACGCGGCGTCCAGGTCCACATCGTGCTCGCCGACGGCACCGCCTCGGCCGCGCAGACCGCCGCGGTGGCCCAGCTGAAGACGGCGGGAGTGAGCCTGGTGACGCTCCACACCCCAACGATTCACGCCAAGTCGTTGGTGGTGGACAGCACCCTGGCCTACATCGGCTCGGAGAACTTCACCACCGCCTCGCTGGTGCACAACCGCGAGCTCGGCGTGCTTTTCACCAAGGCGTCCGAAGTCCAGAAGGTGTTGACTACGACCAACACCGACTTCGCGAACGGCACGGCGCTCTAAGGCCAGAAGCTCGCGGGGCCGACCTTTCAAGCGAGGCGCCCATGCTCGACGGCCTGATGATGAATTACCCGCTGACGCTCACCCACTTCCTGCAGCGCGCGCCGAAGTACTTCCCCAAGAGCCAGGTGGTCTGGCGCAAGGCGGACAAGAGCGTCCAGCGGCACAGCTACCTCGAGTTCTACGAGCGGTCCTGCCGGCTGGCGAACGCGCTGACCCGGCTCGGCGTCCGATCCTCAGATCGCGTCGCCTCGCTCTGTTGGAACCACCAGGCCCACCTCGAGGCGTACCTGGCGGTGCCGGCGATGGGCGCGGTGCTCCACACCTTGAACCTGCGGCTCCACCCCAACGAGCTGGGCTACATCGCGCGCCACGCCGAGGACAAGGTGGTGATCGTCGACGCCTCGCTGCTGCCGCTGTTCACCAGGTTCCGCGACCAGGTCCCCTCGATTCAGCACGTGATCGTCGTGCCGGACGGCGGCGCCGCCCCCGCGGGGACGCTCGACTATGAGCAGCTGCTGGCGGCGGAGAAGGCGACGTTCGACTTCGCGCCCGTGGAAGAGAACTCGGCCGCGATGCTCTGCTACACGTCGGGCACGACGGGGAACCCCAAGGGGGTCCTCTTCAGCCACCGCTCGGCGACGCTCCACACGCTCGCGGTCCTCACCAAGGACGGGCTGGGCGTCGGCGAGGGCGACTCGATTCTGCCGGTGGTGCCGATGTTCCACGCCGCGGCCTGGGGCCTGCCCTGGGCCGCCGTCGCCGCGGGCGCCGACCTGGTGATGCCCGGGCCTCACCTCGACGCCGAGTCGCTGCTCGGCCTGATGGAGAAGGAAGGTGTCACCTTCGCTGGCGGGGTCCCGACGATCTGGTTGGGGATCCTCGCGCTGCTCGATCAAGACCCGAAGCGGTTCGACCTCAAGTCGCTGCGGCAGATGGTGATTGGCGGCTCGGCAGCTCCACCCTCGCTGATCGACGGCTTTCAGAAGCGCCACGGGCTCGAGGTGCTCCACGCCTGGGGGATGACGGAGATGAACCCGCTGGGAACGGTGGCGCGGCTGAAGAAGAGCCTGAAGACGGGCAACGCTGCCTCCGAGCTCTCGTACCGGGCGAGCCAGGGCTACGCCTGTCTCTTCGTCGACACCCGCCACGTCGATGATCGGGGCAAGGTGCTCCCCTGGGACGGCGAGACGATGGGCGAGCTCGAGGTGCGTGGCCCGTGGGTCGCCCGCGGCTACTTCGGCGGCGAGGGCAAGGATCGCTTCACCGCCGACGGCTGGTTCAAGACCGGCGACGTCGTCACCCTCGACCCGGAGGGCTACGTGAAGATCACCGACCGCAGCAAGGACGTGATCAAGTCCGGCGGAGAGTGGATCAGCTCGGTGGCGATCGAGAACGCCCTGATGAGCCACCCGGCGGTGCTGGAGGCCGCGGTCTTCGCCGGCGAGGATCCGAAGTGGGCCGAGCGCCCGATCGCGGCGGTGGTGTTCAAGAAGGGCAGTGCCGCCACCGAAGCCGAGCTGCGCGCGCACCTCGAGCCGATCTTCGCCAGGTTCTGGATCCCCGATGCCTTCGTCGTCCTCGAGCAGATCCCCCGCACCTCCACGGGCAAGTTCCTCAAGAGCGCGCTGCGGGAGCAGCACGGCAAGCTGCTGCTGAAGAAGGCCTAAGGGCCTGAAATCGGATTACCCGATCGTTCTCGCGGCCGATCCATCCCCGCCCGCTTTGTTGCGCTCCCTCTCCGCACCGAGCAGTGCGCGACGGTCG
>JAYVRT010001085.1:0-2998 GCA_043776025.1 Archangiaceae bacterium
CACCCGCAGGCCCGTCTCGGGAGGGCGCGCCCAGAAGGGCTGGGGGTCGTGCGTGGGCAAGGGCCCGGGCGGGCTTCGCTGCTGCCCGCCGGCGAAGTACTCCCCCAGCGTCGAGAAGCCCTTGCCCGCCTTGAGACCAGGGCCGACCGGGGCGCTGTTCTGAAAGCCCCCGTCGACGAAGCGGGCCGAGGCATGGATCCGCTCGAGTCGAAGCCCCTGGGTTCGGATGATCGCCATGCCTACTCCTAATCTTGGGGTTAGGTTCACGCCCGCGATGTCGACCAACGACCTCAACCATCGACTCGAGCGCCTGACGAAGGTGCTCCTCGACGAGCCCCAGCACCGGAGGCTCGATCGCGCGCTGTCCAGGGCGGACCACAAACTCGACCGGGCGGGCCGGCGCGCCGAGAAGCGAGAGCAGCGGCGAAACCGGCCGGGTCAGGACGACTCGATGTTCGGCGGCGCGGTGATGCTCGTCGTCGCGGTCACCTGCGCGGTCCTGGGCATCGTCGACCCGCACCGCTTCTGGCTGATCTTCGTCGGGTTGGGCCTCGGCCTGGGCGGAGGAAAGCAGATCGAGCGGGCCCTGCGGCGGCGCCGGCTCGAAGGCCCCGCGCCGGAAGCGGTCAAGGCGCCCGTCCCCGTCGATCGCGCCGAGGCGCTGTGCGACCAACTGCTGAAGGAGCTCAAGGACAGCCCCGACGCGGTGCGCGACTTCCTCGGAAAGCCGGAGGCGACCGTGGAGGCGATCCGCGCCGCCAGCTCGCCCAGCGCCGCCAGCTGATGCTCGACGCTGTCTCGCCCGAACGCGCCGCCGAGCGCGCCGAGGAGCGCAACCATCTCGAGCAGCGCCTGGGCCACCTCGACGAGGCGACCTACAAGCGCGCCACCGACGCCCTGCGCCAGCGCCAGGAGCTGTTCGACCAGGTGCGAAGCTCTTCTGAGAAGCTGGAGGGCGAACGGCAGATCTTCCTCAACACGCTGGAGAGCCTGCGGATGCGGGTGGTGCTCGCCAAGGGCGCGGGCGGGCGCGGCGGCTCGCTCGACGAGATGAAGCGCGAGGTCGATCGCCTCTCCGACGAGCTGTCGGCGATCACCGACGCGCTGCAGCCGGCGCGGCAGGGAGAGCTGCAGGCGGTCGCGCCGATCGACGGGGAAGATGCGCTCGCCGCCACCCTCGCTCCGCGCCAGCGGTCGTAGAAGGCCCGCTTCATTCCTGCGGGGCCGAGGCGTAGATTGCCCCGCATGAAACTCAAGCGCCTCAACCACCCGCTGGTGCGCGACAACGGCGTCCTCCGCCGGGCCTCCTGGGACGAGGCGCTCGACCGCGCCGCCGCTGGCTTCAAGGCCGAGGTCGCCGCCCACGGGCCGACGACGATGGGCATCTTCAGCTGCAGCAAGGCGACCAACGAGGTGAACTACGTCGCGCAGAAGTTCCTCCGCGCCACGGTCGGCAGCAACAACATCGACAGTTGCAACAGAACCTGACACGCCCCCAGCGTCGTCGGTCTGGCGACGGTCTTCGGAGCAGGCGGCGGGACGAACTCCTACCGCGAGGTGGAGGAGACCGACGTCATCCTCCTGTGGGGGAGCAACGCCCGCGAGACCCACCCGATCTTCTTTCACCACGTGCTCAAGGCGATTCACCGGGGCGCGAAGGTCTACGTCATCGACCCCCGGCGGACCTCGACCGCCGAGTGGGCCAACGGGCATCTCGCGCTCGAGGTCGGCACCGACATCGCGCTCGCCAACGCCGTCGGGCACGCGATCCTCGAAGAGGGCCTGCAGAACGACCGGTTCATCGCCCGCTCGACCGAGAACCTCGCCGCGTACAAGCAGACCGTCGCCGCCTACTCGCCCGAGGTCGTGGGGCCGAAGATCGGCGTCGACCCGGAGCTGATCCGCCGGATGGCGCGCGACTACGCCAAAGCCGACCGGGCGATGATCTGCTGGACGCTGGGCATCACCGAGCACCACACCGCGGTCGACAACGTGCTGGGCCTCATCAACCTCTCGCTGCTCACCGGCCAGGTCGGCCGCTACGGCGCGGGCTTGAATCCGCTGCGCGGGCAGAACAACGTCCAGGGCGGCGGCGACATGGGCGCGCTCCCCGCGAAGCTGCCCGGGTTTCAGGACGTCGAGAACGACGCGATCCGCGCCACCTTCGAGCAGGCCTGGGGGGCGAAGATTCCCGGCAAGCCTGGCTGGACCCTGACCGAACAGTTCGCGGCGATGGGCCGGGGCGAGCTCACCGCGCTCTACTGCATCGGCGAGAACCCGGCCCAGTCCGAGGCCGACGCTCTCCACGCGCTGCACCTGCTTCATGGGCTGAAGCACATCGTGGTGCAGGACATCTTTCTCACCAAGACGGCGGAACTGGCGCACGTCGTCCTCCCTGCCTCCGCCAGTTGGTGCGAGGCCGAGGGCACCGTCACCAACAGCGAGCGGAGGGTGCAGCGCTGCCGCAAGGCGCTCGACCCGCCGGGCGAGGCGCGCGACGACATCGAGATCATCTGCGCGCTGTCGAAGCGGATGGGGCGCGACCTGGGGATCACCAGCCCCCAGCAGGCGTGGGACGAGATGCGGAAGCTCAGCCCGATGCACCGGGGCATGAGCTACGCCCGGCTCGAGACGCTCGGCGGAATCCAGTGGCCCTGCCCAGACGAGCAAAGCCCGGGGTCGTCGTTTCTCCACGGGCGGCTGTGGGCCGAGCCGGTCGTCGGGCCATTGGCGGCGTTCCACCCTTCCGAGAACCGGGCGCCGATCGACGTGCTCGACGACGAGTTCCCGCTCCGGCTCACCACCGGCCGGCGGCTGGACGACTTCAACACGGGGGTGCAGTCCGGCGGCTACAACTCGCCGCTGCGCAAGGGCGAGACGCTCGACCTGTCACCGGCCGACGCCGCGAAGTGGGACGTGAAGGACGGCGAGGTGGTGCGGATCCGCTCGCGCCGCGGGGCAGTCGAGGCGCCGGTGCGCTTCGACCCGCTGCTCAAGC
>JAYVRT010001086.1:0-2996 GCA_043776025.1 Archangiaceae bacterium
TTGCGCGAGGCGGCGTTGCCGAAGTCTTCGGCGAGGTACGGCCGCATCGCCTCCAGCACCCGTGGATCGATCGGGGTGGTGGCGTGGTTATCCATGTAAATCGGCAGCTTGAGCATCCAGACTCAAATACCGACCGAATGTGGACGAGTCAAGTCCACTATGGCCGAAACTACTTAGTGTGCGGCATGCATTAGCTGCGCGCGTCGCCCATAAGGGCCCGGCATGGCGCGCTAATTCGGCCGGGAGCGCCGGCATTGGCCGCACCTTTCTCGACCGCTCCGAAGTGGAGCACCGGCGCGAAGCGCGATCAGCAGCCCTCGCAGTTGCGCCCACTTGGCCGCGGCAGGAGGACTGCACTGGAGCAGCGGCACCATGCAAACTCCCCAGGTCGAGGAAAGGCGCAACGGCAAGAACGGGCTGCAGGTGTCGGCCTCGGTGATCCCCAACCTCGAGCGCACCGGAGGCTGGCGCTCCGGCAAGCCGGAAGAGGACCCGGAGAAGATGAAGCGCTGGGGCTACGTCAGCGCCAAGCCGAGCGAGTTCCTCGTCCGGATGCGCGGGGGCAAGGTGGTCTCGAGCGGGCAGGGCGCCGCCTGCTTCAAGTGGCCGTGGGACTCGGTGGCGGTCGTCCCCACCACGGTGCAGACGCTCCACTTCACCGCCGATCAGATCACCAACGAGAAGGTCGGAGTGAAGGTGACGGGCATCGCCGTCTACCGCATCGCCGACCCGCTGATCGCCTTCAGGATGTTGAACTTCAGCTACCCCGAGCGCGCGCAGGAGAAGCTCTCCCAGATGCTCGAGGAAATGTTCATCGGCGCGGTGCGCCGCCTCGTCGCCAACCTCACCGTCGAGCAATGCCTCACCCGCCGCAAAGACGCGCTCGGCAGCGAGTTGATGCGGGAGATCGCGCCGGTCGTCTCCGGCACGGGGCGGGTGCAGGACACCACCCAGCGCGGGTGGGGCGTGGTCCTCGACTCGATCGAGATCCAGGACGTGCGGGTGATGTCCGGCGCGGTGTTCGCCAACATGCAGGCGCGCTTCCGCCAGGAGTCCGAGCGGATGGCGCGCGAGGCCGAGCTCGCCAAGGAGCGCGCGGTCAAGACCGACGAAGCCAACACCGAGCGGCAGATCGCGCTCACCCGGCTGGTCACCACCGCCGAGGTCCGTCACCGGCAGACCGAGGCCGACGAGAACGCGCGGCTGGAGAAGCTCGCCACCGACGCCCACGTCGAGGAGGCCCGGCTGCGTGAGGAGCGCAGTCAGAAGAACGCCCAGCTGAACCACCTGCGCGAGCTCGAGCTGCAGAAGCTCCAGAACGATCGGGAGCTCAAGGCCCAGAAGGCGGCGGCGGAGGAGCAGCTTCGCCTCGACGCGCTCGCCGCCGACGCCCGCTTCGCCCAGGCCCGGCTGGCGGCGATGTCGGAGCAGGCCGCGTTCGAAGAGCGGCTCAAGCTCGAGGGCGTCGCCACCGAGGCACGGATCCAGCAAGCCCAGCAGCGCGCGCTTCAGGAGCAGGCCGCCGCGGAGGAAGAGCGGGCCCTGCAAGCGATGCTCGCCGAGCAGCGGCTGATCGAAGCGAAGGTGCGCGCCGGAGTCGAGCAGGCCCGCGCCGAGGCCGAGACCGCCCGCGCCCAGCACGAGGCCGCGCTCGCCCAGGAGACCAACACCGCGGAGATCACCGCCGCGAAGATCCAGGTCGCCGAGACGCGGCTGAAGCTCGCCGAGGTCGAGGCGAAGTCGATGCAGGTCGAGCTTGCGAAGCGGGAGCTGATCCAGAAGCTCGAGCTCGAGCGGGTCCGCGCGGTGCGGCAGATCGAGAACACCCTGAGCCCCGAGGCGATTCAGCTCGCGGTCGCCAAGCAGCTGCCCGAGCTGGCGAAGGCCTTCCAGCAGAAGATGGGCGAGGTGCACGTCACCGCGGTCGATGGCGCCAACCCGTTCGGCTACATCGCCGCCGCGGTCGAAGGGGTGATGGGGCTGGCGCGCTCGGCGGGCCTGTCGGTGCCCCCGACTCCCAACCGGCCGGAATGACGCAAGGAGGTGAAACCTGAAGGCCTCCGACCGCATATAAGGGGACGATGCGGTGGACCAAGGTGGCGGCGATGGCAGGGCTGTTCGCGATCGGCCTGGCGGTCATCCCCGAGCTGATCCCGACCGGCCCGACCTCTGGGCTCGATGCCGCCGGGCTGTTGGAGAGCGGGCGGATGGGGTTCGCCGTCGGGGCGATCTTTCTTGGCGGCCTGCTGACCTCGCTCACCCCGTGCGTCTACCCGTTGATCCCGATCACCGTCGGGGTCTTCGGCGCGCGCCAGGCCGACAGCCGCGCCAAGGCCACGGTGCTCACCAGCCTCTACGTGGTGGGGATGGGGCTGGTCTTCGCCATCCTCGGCGTGGTCGCGGCGCTCTCGGGCAAGGCCTTCGGCTCGGCGCTGGGCAACCCCTGGGTGGTGACGGGGATCGCGCTGTTCCTCCTCGTGCTCGCCAGCTCGATGTTCGGCGCCTTCGAGATGGCCTTGCCCACCGGGCTGGCGACGCGACTCAACACCGTCGGCGGCGGCGGCTACATCGGCGCGCTGCTGATGGGAAGCGTCTCCGGCTTCCTCGCCGCGCCCTGCACTGGGCCGGTGCTCACCGGAGTGTTGGCCTACGTCGCCCGCACCCAGGACCCGGTGGTCGGCGGGGGTCTCTTGTTCGTCTACGCGCTGGGCATCGGAGTGCCGTTCTTCCTCATCGGGGTCTTCACCGTGCGGCTGCCCAAGGGCGGCGCGTGGATGGAGTGGGTGAAGAGCTTCTTCGGCGTGGCGCTGGTGGCGCTGGCCTTCGGGTATCTGCGCGACGCCTTCCCGGGCTTTGGGCACGCGATGAACCAGCTGGGCGCGGCGCTGGGCAAGCCGTCGGGGATCGCGCTCGCGGTGGCGATGGTGTTGGTCGGAGTGCTGCTCGGGGCGATTCACCTCTCGTTCAAGGCCCGCGTCGGTGAGTTCGTCCTCAAG
>JAYVRT010001087.1:0-2994 GCA_043776025.1 Archangiaceae bacterium
GTGGAAGCGGGCCGACTCGAAGAACAAGCCGATTCCGGTGCCGTTGGTGGCGCGGATCATCATGGATGCGTGCAGCGGGCTCGACTACGCGCACAAGAAAGTCGACTCGCAGGGCAAGCCGCGGAACATCGTTCACCGCGACATCTCGCCCCAGAACATCCTCGTCACCTTCGAGGGCGGAGTGAAGGTGGTCGACTTCGGCATCGCCAAGGCGGCGGACCAGGCGACGGTGACCAAGTCGGGGGTGCTCAAGGGAAAGTACTCGTACATGTCGCCCGAGCAGGCGAGCGGCCAGAAGATCGATCGCCGGTCGGACATCTTCGCGCTCGGGGTGGTGCTCTACGAGTTGATCACCGGCACCCGGCTGTTCAAGCGGGCCAACGACATCCAGACGCTCAACGCGGTCACCGAGTGTCAGGTGGTTCCCCCGTCGGAGGTCAAGGCCGGCCTGACGAAGGACCTCGACGCGATCGTGATGAAGGCGCTGGCGAAGTCTCCCGACGATCGTTACCAGGACGCGATCGGGCTCCAGGCGGCGCTCGAGTCCTGGGTGTTGCAGAACCGGCTTCCGAGCTCCTCGGTGCAGCTGGCTGGCTTCATGCAAGACATCTACGCCGACCGGCTCGCCCGCGAAGCGGAGGAGGGGCGGATCCTGATCGAGGGGCTCGACGCTTCGAAGACCGGGGAGGAAAAAGACAAGGCGACGCCGTCGCTCAAGTCGCTGCGACCGACCGCCTCGAATCAGGCGGTGGATCCGCGCAAGGACGAGCGCAAAGAGGATCCCGAGGCGACCCGCGCCCAGCGCCCGCACCGCGCGGGCAGCCAGAGCGGCGCGATCAGCGGGGCGATCAGCAAGTCGAAGGCGCTCGACAAACCCCCGGCGGCACCGACACGGCCGGCGAACCCGCGAATCCTCGACGACGATCTCGGCGGTGCGACGGTTACCGAGCGAACCCGCGGCGGGGTCTCCCGGCCAGCGATCGGCATCGTGATCGCCGCGGCGGTGTTGCTCGTCGGTTCGGTGGTCGCCTGGCGGCTGCTCGGCAGCCCGGTGCGCGCGGAGGTACGGGTGCTCTCCGAGCCGCCGGGCGCCTCGGTGCGTTTCGACGGCAAGGTGCTCTCCGGGTGCCGCACCCCGTGCCAGCTGCCGCCCGTGCCCGCGGGCGCGTACTCACTGCTGCTGTCGCTGACCGGCTTCGAGGATCAGCGCACCCGGGTGGAGATCCCCGAGAAGGGGAGCGTCGATCTTCCGACCTTCAAGCTGATCCCCGAGAAGCGGGCGCTGATCGATTTGGCCGGTGGGGACGCTGGCCTGCCGACCGCCGCAGCGCCGGTGCCGATCACTCTCCAGTCCAACCCGCCGGGGGCGCTGCTGACCCTCGACGGGAAGAGCCTGGGGGCCACGCCGCAGACCCAGCCACTGCTGCCGGGTGCCCGGGTCGAGGTGGCCCTGAAGCTCGCCGGCTTCAAAGACTTCACCGGGACCTTCGTCGTGACGCCGGAACCGCGCGAACGGACCTTCACCCTCGAGAAGGTCAGCGCGCCGCACCCCAACGTCACCCTCGCCGCGCCGCCGCCGAAGAAGGAGGTGGGCACGGTGCGTTTCATCGTCAAGCCGTGGGCGACGGTGCAATGCGGCGCCTTCAAGCTCGGCGACACCCCGTTCTCCGACAAGCAGCTGCCGGTCGGCACCTACGAGTGCACCTTCAGCAACCCCGAGTTCCCCGAGAAGAAGCAGCCGGTGGTGGTGAAGGCCAACGAGACGACCCGGGTGCCGGTGAATTTTTGAAGCCCGGCCGCGCCGCTGCGCCGCTGCTGCTCGGCGTCTTCTGCCTGCTGGCGGGCTGCGGGGCGAACCTGGTGCTGCGGGTGAAGCTCGAGAGCTTCGATCGGACGATGAAGCTCTTCCTCGGCGGCGGCGGCAACAGCACGGTGATCCTCCACGGCCGCGGCGAGGCGCTGCTGTTCGACACCAAGCACTACGACTTTGCGCGCCGGCTGCGGCACGGGGTCGAGGAGGACCTCGCGCGCAAGGTCCGGAGGATCGTCCTCACCCACGCCCACCATGATCACGCCGGGGGGCTGCCGCTGTTCCCCGACGTCTCGGTGGTGCTGCTCCACCCCAACGCCCGCAAGCGGCTCGAGGCGGACGGGGTTCATGGGCCGTTCGTCGAGGTCGATCGCGAGATCCGGCTGCTCCTCGACGGGGAAGAGGTACGGGTGCTGAACATGGGCAGCGGTCACACCGATGGCGACCTGGTGGCGCTGTTGCCGGGCCGCAAGCTGCTGGTCGGCGGAGACCTGCTCAACAACGGGCTCGAGCCTTACTGCGACACCTCCTACGGCGGCGACATGCTCGCCTTCGCCCGGACGCTCGCCCGGGTGATGACGCTCGACTTCGAGCAGGTGGTGCCGGGCCACGGGCCGGTGATGACCCGCGCCGACGCTCAGCGGATCGCGGATCTGATCGCGACCCTCGAAGCCCAGGTGCGGGCCGCCCGGCAGCAGGGCAAGACCGAGGACCAGGTCGCCGCCGAGGTGACGCTTCCCGACTACCCGATGCAGCAGACGCTCTTCGTCGCCTCACGGTCCGGCAACGCCCGGTTGATGTACCGGGCGATCGATGCGGAGGAAGCCGCCGCCAAACGGCTTCCCGCGCCGGCTCACTGACCGGCGGCGTCGCGGTTCGAGGGCGAGCGTGGTGTCGGCAGGGAAGACGCACCGCGGATCCGCAGTGGCAGTGGTGGTTGCAGGCCCAGCCCCGACGGTCGTCGCGGGAGTTTTCTCGCGGCGCAGGCGCCCTCCGTGTCCTTCCGCTTCACGGCGCTGCTAAAAAGCGCGGCATGAAAGCGATTGTCCTCAACGAATACGGACCGAGCAGCAACCTCAAGGTCGAGACCATCGCCGAGCCGAAGCCCGGCCCTGGAGAGCTGAAGGTGAAAGTCGCTGCTGCCTCGCTCAACCCGTTCGACTGGAAGGTCCGCGCGGGCGTCT
>JAYVRT010001088.1:0-10138 GCA_043776025.1 Archangiaceae bacterium
GTGCGGGTGCAGGCGGCCTTGAGCGCACCCTTCGTCAGCTCGGTCTTCCCGATGCGCCAGAAGCCGCGGATCGCCGCGTGCTTGCCGCCGGTGAGCGCCTTGGCGACCTCGTCTTCCAGCCCGCGCCGCGCCCGCCAGGCCTCGGGCAGCTCGTAGATCGCCTTCAAGTACTGCTCTACCAGAGGATGGGACATGTCAGTGGAGCGCTCCGGGCTTCTCGTGGGTCGGCGTCGAACGAACGGCTTTGGCGCGGCGGGTCTTCATCCGCACCACGCCAGTGAACAGGTGGGCCTCGGTATAAGTCCTGCGGGTGCTCGCCCGCTCTCCCGGCAGCCACGCCGAGGGGCGCTCGAGCCACTGCTGCACCCGCACCTCGCCGTCGTGGGCGAAGGGGGCGAGCAGCTCGGAGGGCAGCGCGTGCCAGAGCCGGCGCTCGAGCGGCCGGAACTTCTGGTTGAAGCCGCGGCCCATCGTCGAGTGCCGGCGGGAGAGGTCGAGGGTGCCGTCGAAGGCGGTGGAGATGTGAAACAGCTCATGGAGCACGGTGGCGACCCGCTCCCGGGCGCCGCTGCTGCGGAAGAACAGCGGCCGCAACGTGACGCAGTAGAGCATCCGCTTGCCGTTGACCTTCACCAGCGGCTTCTTCCGGCCCAGCGTGTCGACCCGATCGCCCCGGGTGAAGGCCAGCGGCTTCACCGTGGCGTGAGAGGCGCGGCGGGCCTCTCCGGCGACGACGAGGATCCTCGACGGCTCGAGGTGCGCGAACTCGGGCATCGTCCGGGCGACGTGCCAGAGCAAGCGACGGACGGCGCGGTTGAAGTCGGGACGGGAAGCCAAGGCGGGGGAAGCCGAGGTTAGAACAGTTGGCCGTTCGCGGGTGCGGCTTCGCGCTGCTAACTCGTGCTATGCGACGCGGCATGCGAAGCCTCCGATTCGCCGCAGTCCTCGCCCTCGCCGCCTGTGGTCACCCGACGAAAGTCCCCGACGCCGGGAGGACGGTCGACACCAGCTGCGGCCTCGACTGCGAGGCGCAGCAGAAGTACGGCCTGATCCTCAATACCTGCTTCGAGTACGCCGCCGGCCCGACCGCGAGCGACCCGCCGGCGATCGGCGCCCAGGTGAAGGACCTCTTCACCCTCGAGGGAGGCATCAAGACCATCCCGGTCGAGTACCGCGCCAGCGGCCAGACGAAGATGATCGACTACTTCGGGATCACCGACGGCAAGCTGCTGCTGATGCGCCGCGAGTTCGCCGCCGGCCAGTCGGTGACCTTCAAGAACGCCACCAACGACATCACCGGCGTCGCCTGGCTCGACCTCACCTCGGACCTCGGCACCAACCTCTCGAGCACCTCGAGCGCCGACGTGCTCACCGGCGGCAGCACCCGCAAGACCGAGAGCACCACCTACCGGGTGACGCTGGACGGCCCCTCGGCGAGCCAGGCGACGGCGCCGATTCAGGCCGAGGTGTTCGACGGGGGGCTGCGAATGCTCTTCAGCGAGGACCCGGATCACGGCAGCGACGCGCTGCGGGTCTGGGTGCCGAAGCTGGGCTTCATCAACTTCTCCAGCGCGCTCGCGCTGGCGGGCGGCACCGCGTCGACCTACCGCCTGCAGAAGGTCCGCACCATCGGCAACGACGGTGGCGCGGTGTGCAGCCTGGGGGCCCCATGAACCGCATCCTCTTCTTCGCCGTCCTCACCCTCGCCGGTTGCGCCACGGTGGAGACCGTGCCCGAGGCAGCGCCGCCAGCGGTGCCCTCGCAGGAGCTGACGGTGGTGAGCCAGAGCCTCACCGAGTTCCGCCTCAAGCTCGTTGGCAAGGTGGAGAGCGCCGAGGCGGTGACGCTTCAGAAGGCGCACTACGAGCTGGTGGTGGACGAGAAGGTGGTCAAGACCGGCGACGTCGCGCTCGGGACCTCGGTGCCCGGGGGGACGCCGACCGACTTCGTGCTCGATCAGACGATGCCCTACGTCACCAGCGCCGAGGAGCTCAAGGCGATGGACGCGCGCGGCGGCTCGCTGCTGTGCGCGCTGCGGGGGACGCTGTTCATCAAGGGCGCGACGAAGACCACCGAGGTCCCCTTCGCCCGCAGCCGCGAGGTGCGCGTGCCCCGGCTGCCCCACGTGAAGTTCCAGGAGCTCGAGGCTGGCCGGTACAGCGACGACGAGACCGGGGTCACCTTCCACATCGGCGTGGTCAACCCCAACCCGTTCGACGTGAAGCTCACCTCGCTCAACTACAAGGTGGCGATCGCCGACAAGCCGGTCGCCGAGTCGGAGATCGGCAAGGGCGAAAAGGTGAGTCCGTCGTCCACCGGCGTCTTCGACATCGAGGCGAAGGCCAACGTCGAGACCCACGGCCCGGACATCACCAAGCTGATCAAGGCGCGGGTGCTGCCCTACAAGATCACCGGGCAGCTCGTCACCGAGCTGTACTCGGAGACCTTCGAGTTCAAGGGCAACCTCAACCTGCCGGCGGCGAAGTGAAGTGAAGTGGCCGCCGTACGCGCTGCTCGGCGCGGACCCGAAGCTCTGGCCGGACGTCACCCAGACGGCGGAGGACGGGATCCTCGCGGTCGGCGGAGACCTCTCGCCGGCCCGGCTGACCGAGGCGTACCGGCGCGGAATCTTCCCCTGGTACAGCGAGGGGCTGCCGATTCTCTGGCACTGCCCCGACCCGCGGTTCGTCCTGGTGCCGGACAAGCTGCACGTGCCGAAGAGCCTGGAGAAGCAGGTGCGGCGCGGTACGTACGAGTTCCGCCTCGACACCGCGTTCGACCAGGTGATCGACGCCTGCGCCCGCACCCGGCGGCCGGGCCAGCGGGGCACCTGGATCACCCGGGAGATGCGCGCGGCCTACCTCAAGCTCCACTCGCTCGGGCTCGCGCACAGCGCCGAGTCCTGGGCCGGCGGGGTGCTGCAGGGCGGGCTCTACGGGGTGAGCCTCGGCGGCGTCTTCTACGGCGAGAGCATGTTCGCCCGCGCGCCCGACGCCTCGAAGGTGGCGTTCGTGACCCTGGTGCGCCACCTGGTCGGCCACGGCATCGAGCTGATCGATTGCCAGCAGGAGACCGAGCACCTGGCGCGGTTCGGCGCCGAGCCGTGGGACCGGCCTCGCTTCGTCGCCGAGGTCGACCGGCTGGCGGCGCGGCCGACCTACGAAGGGCCCTGGCGGCTGTGAACTGCCCTGGGCTTGTGACCTTGAAAATGGGGATATAGAGTCCCCATTTTCAAGGTCTCTGATGCGTCGAATTCGCGCCCTCAACGCCGTCCGTTCGCTCTTTCGAACCCACCCCGTCGTCACGCTGGTGGGCCCGCGCCAGTGCGGGAAGACGACCCTCGCCCAGGACCTGGCGCGGGGCCCGGGCTTCAAGACGGGGACGGTGACCCGCTTCGACCTCGAGGATCCGCTCGATCTGGGCCGCCTTGCCAACCCCCGGCTGGCGCTGGAGTCACTCGAGGGGCTGGTGATCATCGATGAGGTTCAACGCAGCCCGGAGCTGTTTCCCCTGCTTCGGGTGCTCGTCGACCAGCACCGAAGGAACCGCCGGTTCCTCGTGTTGGGGAGCGCGTCCGGCGAGCTGCTGCGACAGAGCAGCGAGTCGCTCGCCGGCCGGGCGGCGCTCCTCGAGCTGACCCCCTTCTCGCAGTTCGAGGTGGTCGGCCTCGATCGTCTCTGGCTCCGGGGCGGGTACCCGCGGGCGTGGCTCGCGCGGACCGAGGCCGACGCCTTCGGCTGGCTGTCTCAATATGTGACGACGTTCCTCGAGCGCGACGTGCCCGGCTTCGGCGTGCGTGTCCCAGCCGTGGCGCTTCGCCGCTTCTGGATGATGCTCGCCCACGTGCACGGACAGGTGTTGAACCTCTCCGAGCTCGGGCGTGCGTTCGGCGCCAACCACAAGACCGTCGCTCACTATGTCGATCTTCTGACCGCCACCTTCATGGTGCGGCAGCTGCAGCCCTGGTTCGCGAACGTCTCGAAGCGCCAGGTGAAGGCCCCCAAGCTTTACCTTCGGGATTCCGGAGTCCTCCACAGCCTGCTTGGAATCAGCTCGCGGGCGCAGCTGGACGTGCATCCTTCGGTGGGCGCTTCGTGGGAAGGCTTCGCTCTCGAGGCGGTGATTCGCGAGCTTGGGCTCTCGGCGACGGAGTGCTTCTTCTGGGCCACGCACGCGCACGCCGAGCTCGACCTCTTCACCCACGTCGGCGGCCGGCCATACGGCTTCGAGTTCAAGCGGGCCGACGCTCCGAAAGTCACCGCCTCGATGAGGATCGCGCTCGAGGACCTGAAGCTCGAGCACCTGTTCGTCGTCTTCCCCGGCAACAAGACGTTTCCACTCGCCGAACGGATCACCGCGCTGGGCCTGGGGCTGGTCGACAAGAAGCTCAAGGCGCTCGTCTCGCGCGGTTGAGCTTCTTGTCGGCGGCCTTCACTTCCTCCGCGCGGCCGCCCAGGTGGCGGCGAGGGCGATCGCGACCACCAGCTCCGTGGCGCCGCTGAAGAAGAGCACGGCATAAGGAGGCCTCAGCAGGCACAGCGCCCCGGAGATCGCGAAGACGACCGCGAGGACCGTGCCGTAGCGCAGCAGGGTGATGCCCATCATCCCGGTGGTGGCGCTGAGGACGAAGGCATCGCGGGCGAAGTGGTCGGCGGGCGAGATCGGCGTGAGCAGGCCGAGGAGCCGGCCGAGGAGCATCAGCACCACCGCCACCATCATCCCGGCGAAGATCTGCCGATTGAAGGCGGTGGTGAGGACCCGGCGTCGCAGGGCGAAGGCCCCGATCGCTGTCGCGGCCCCGATCACCGTCGAGTAGAGCGCCAGCTCGATCGGCGTCGGTGGCCGGTCGCGGGTCCAGGCGATGGTGGAGATCCCCAGGTTGAGCAGCAGCAGCCCGCCGAGGCTGACCATTCTCATTCCCAGGCCGGTGTGCGGGTCGCGCTCGCGGGCGGCGTGCTCCAGCTGGGCGGCGCGGGCGCGGCGCTGCTCGAGGATCGCCTCGAGCCGGACGAGCGCCTGCCGCGCGGTCAGATTGTCGGACCACTGGGTGAGCACCTGCTCGAGACCGAAGCGGGCCTCGGCGAGGAGCCGTTCGATTCTAATCTGCTGCTCCTGGGTCGGCGCCTTGACCTTGAGCAACGCCTCGGCCTCTTCGACGCGGCGAATCGCCTGGTCCACGAGGGCGCGCGCCTCGCGGTGCCGGCCGAAGAGCACCAGCTCGTCCTTGAACGCCTTCGCGCTCGGCGGCCGCTGGGCTGGGTCCTTGTGGCAGGCGCTGTTGGCGAGCGCGGCGAGCTCGCGCGGCACCGAGGGCGGGTAGTCGTAGGGTTCGGCCCTCTTCGCCGCCTCCACCGCCTCGCGTGCCGTGGGTCCGGGGTGGCGCAGCGTACCGGTGAGGATGAGGTGCAGCGTCGCGCCCAACAGGTAGACGTCGGTGCGGGCGTCGACCGGCCCCGCCTCGGCCATCTCCGGCGCCATGTATGCCGGCGTCCCGCACAGCGCCGACGGCCCGGGGATGATGCGGGTCGCGACGCCCCAGTCGGCGAGGTAGACGTCGCTGAAGCGGCCGATGAGCACGTTCTCAGGCTTGATGTCGCGGTGGATCACGCCCTTGCTGTGGGCGAAGTGCAGCGCATTGCAGACCGAGATGAGGATCTGCAGGTGGCCGGCGAGGCGGTCCTTCTCCGTGCCTTCCCACCCTTCCCAGCCGGCGTGCGCCGGGTTGGCGACGAGCGCGTCCCAGCTGACGCCTTCGATCCGCTTCATCACCAGCGCTGGCCGGCCTTCGGCGTCGAGCCCGAGCGCGTGCACCGGGACGATCGACGGGTGCTCGAGCTGCCCGGAGATCGCCCCCTCCCAGAGGATCGCCTCCCGCGCGGCGGCGCTGGCCTCGTCGCGGGCGGTCTTCACCGCGACGTCGCGGGTCAGCGAGTGCTGGCGGGCGAGCAGCACCCGGCCCATGCCGCCCTCGCCGATGACACCGCGGACCTCGAGGTCGGTCTGGGTCGCGGGCGCGTCAGGGACGGCGCCGCTGGGGGTGCGTAGGTCGACCGACAGCCGGGGCAGCTCCCGCAAGGTCTCGGTGGCCAGACGGGGCAGCGTGTCCGCCAGCTGGGGCAGCTGCGTCGCCCCGCGAATCGTCGCGCCGGGTCGAAGGGCCTGGAGCGTCGCGTCGTCCACGTCGCCCGCGAGCATACCCCTGGGCGTCGAAACGGCGGCTCAAGAGCAACCGACTGGCCGGTGAAGTCGGCGATTTTCGCCAGGACGGCCGGCCCGTCTTCGGGAAGCCGCGCGCCGGGCCCGGATCAGGCCGGCGGGTAATCGGTGTAGCCCTTCGGCCCCGGCGTGTAGAAGGTCGCGAAATCCGGAGCGGCCAGCGGCAGGCCCTTCTCCATCCGCGCCACCAGATCCGGATTGGAGATGAACGGCCGGCCGAACGCGACCAGATCTCCCTTCTTCTCCTCCAGCGCCGCCTCGGCCGTGGCGCGATCGAAGCCACCGCTGACGATGAAGGTGCGGGGCCACTGGGCGCGCATCGACCGCATGAGCGAGCCCGGAACCGCTGGCGCGCCCATCGACGAATGGTCGACCAGGTGGAGGTACTGAATCCCGGTCCCGACCAATTCCTTCACCAGCAGCGTGTAGGTCTCGTCGAGCTCGGGGTACGTCTTCATCCCCGCATTGTTGCCATAGGGGGACAACCGGATTCCGACCTTCCCACCGCCGATCGCCCTGGCCACTGCCTTCGCGACCTCGACCACCAGCTTGATGCGCTTCTCGACGGACCCGCCGTGGCCGTCGGTGCGCTGGTTGGTCTGCGGGCTGATGAACTGCTCGAGGAGGTAGCCATTGGCACCGTGAAGCTCGACGCCGTCGAAGCCCGCGGCGACCGCGTTTTGGGCAGCGGTCACGTATTCGTTGAGGGCGCGCGCGACGTCCTCTGCGTTCATCACCCGCGGCACCGGATACGGCTGCATGCCCTCTTTGTCGGTGAAGATCTTCTCGTCGAGCCGCACCGCGCTCGGGCCGATGACTTCCGCGCCGGCCGGCAGGTTCGCCGCGTGGCCGACCCGCCCGGTGTGCATCAGCTGCATCACGATCTTCCCGCCTTTGGCGTGGACCGCGTCGGTGACCGGCTTCCAGGCCTTGGCCTGCTCGGGAGACCAGATGCCGGGGATGCGGGCGTAGCCGGCGCCGTTGGGAGACGGGGCGGTGCCTTCGGTGATGATCAACCCGGCGCCGGCACGCTGTGAGTAGTACGCGACGTGGAGCGCGTTGGGCGTGTTCGCCTCGACTGCCCGGTTGCGCGTCATCGGCGCCATCACGATCCGGTTCTTCAGGGACCACGGGCCGATCTTCGCAGGGGAAAACAGGGGGGAGGCGGGCATGGAAGCTCCGTTCAAAAGGTGGGGCCGGTCAAGTAACAGCCAGCGGTCGGCTCGGCACTGGAACGGCGCCGTTCGACCGAAACGACGCGGGTCGTGACCCCGACATCGGAAACCCCTGCCCCGTCTGTTGCTTCAACCCGCGCTCCGCCGACGGGGGCCGTCAGTACCTCGACGATGCCGGCACCCCCGTTTGTTACTGTTGATGAGCCTTCCGCGACCGGTCGGGTCGCTTCGCTAAACGCCGCGTGGCAGCTTCGAGGTCCGCTCGTGGACCAGCTTCGCGTGCAGCGTCTCGGTGAGCAGGTACCAGAACTGGACCTCGCCGAAGCTGATGATGTCGCCGTCGTTCACCGTGGCCTCGCCTTCCACCTGCTTCTCGGCGTTGAGGAAGGTGCCGTTGGTCGAGGTGAGGTCCACCACCGTCGCGCGCTTCTTCTCCGCGTCCCAGCGCAGCAGCGCGTGGCGCTTCGAGACCGAGGCGTCGTTGATGACGAGGTCGCAGTCCACCTGGCGGCCGACCGAGAGCTCGTCGACGCCTTGCAGGGGCGGGAGCGTGGCGACGTCGAGCGCGTCGATCTGAAACAGCAGGGAGATCGTCCCCTGCGATACCGCCCCCGGCCGCGCGAGGGTGGTGCTCTCGCCTTCGGCGCCCCATGGGTTGGTGACCTCATCGGCCTCGGCGTGCTGCTCGGCGCCGCGCGGGGGCCGCTGAATCAGCACGAAGGGCCCGAGCTGCCGGCGAAACTCCGACGGGCGCAGCGAAGCCACCAGCCTCCCGAGCTCTTTGACTTTCATGACAGGCCCAGCGCGCGGGTGAAGCCGCCGCGCCAGGCAGCCGACAGCTCGGGGAGCGGGACCTTGAGCAGCCCGGAGATCTCGAGCACCTCGCCGCCGACGGCGCCGGCGCAGTGGAAGGCGACACCCTCGTCGGCGCACAGCTTCTCCACCTGCGAGCGCTGGCCGGGCGAGAAGGAGATCACCGCGCGGGTCGCGTCCTCTCCGAAGAGCCAGGCGTGGGGCTTGAGGCCCGCCGGGGGCGCTTCGAGCTTACAGCCCAGCTGCTGGCGCGGGTCGGCGATGCAGCTCTCGGCGATCGTCACGCCCAGACCGCCCTCGGAGCAGTCGTGGCTGCTGTGCACCAGGCCCTCGCGCGACAGCCGGCGCAGCGCCTTCTGCAGCTTCACCTCGGCGGGCGCGTCGAGCCGCGGTGGCATTCCGCCGGTCTTACCCTGCGCGTGGAGCCACTCGCTGCCGCCGAGCTCTCCCTTCGTGGCGCCGAGGAAGGCGACCAGGTCGCCGTTCTCGATGAAGGCCATGCCCATCCGCTTCGTCGCGTCGGGGACGAGGCCGACGACCGCCACCGCCGGCGTGGGGAAGATGCTCTTGCCGTCGGTGTCGTTGTAGAGGCTGACGTTGCCGCTGACCACCGGGACGTCGAGCTGGCGGCAGGCGTCGGCGAGCCCGCGCACCGCCTCGGCGAACTGCCACATGTTCTCGGGGCGCTCGGGGTTGCCGAAGTTGAGGCAGTCGGTGAGGCCCAGCGGCTCGCCGCCGACGCAGCTGACGTTGCGGGTGCACTCGGCGACGGCGAGGCGCGCGCCCTCGTAGGGGTCGAGGTAGACGAAGCGCGAGTTGCAGTCGGCCTTGAGCGCGATGCCTTTCTTGCCCCGCTCGATGCGCACCACCGCCGCGTCCGCCGCTCCCGGGAGCACCACCCCGCCCAGGCGAACCTGGTGGTCGTACTGCCGGTAGACCCACTCCTTGCTGGCGATGGTCGGGCGGGCGAGCAGCTCGGTGAGGGCGACGCCGAGGTCCTTTGGCGCTGGCACCGACAGCGGGTCGAACGCCTGGAGCGCGTCGAGCCAATCGGGGCGCTTCATCGGGCGGTCGTAGATCGGCGCCCCGTCGGTCAGCGGCTTGACCGGGAGGTCGGCCACCGTCTGCTCGCCGTCCTTGATCACCACCCGGCCGGTGCCGGTGACGAACCCAATCACCGCCGCGTCGAGGTCCCACTTGTGGAAGATGTCGAGCACCTGCTGCTCGCGGCCGACCTTCGCCACCAGCACCATCCGTTCCTGCGACTCGCTGAGCATGATCTCGTACGGCGTCATGTTCGGCTCGCGCCGCGGGACCTTGGCCACGTCGAGCTCGATGCCGTTGCCGGCGCGGCTGGCCATCTCGATCGAAGAGCTGGTGAGCCCGGCGGCGCCCATGTCCTGAATGCCGACGACCGCGTCGGTCTCGAACAGCTCGAGGCACGCCTCGAGAAGCAGCTTCTCGGTGAACGGATCTCCCACCTGCACCGTGGGGCGTTTCTCGTCGGACTTCTCGTCGAACTCGGCCGAGGCCATCGTCGCGCCGTGGATCCCGTCGCGGCCGGTCTTGCTGCCGACGTAGAGAATCGGGTTGCCGACGCCGGCGGCGGTGCCCTTGAAGATCTTGTCCGCCCGCAGGACCCCGACGGTGAAGGCGTTGACGAGGCAGTTGCCGTCGAAGCTCTCGTCGAAGGCGACCTCGCCGCCGACGGTGGGGACGCCGATGCAGTTGCCGTAGCCGCCGATGCCCGCGACGACGCCCTCGACGAGCCAGCGGGTCTTCGGGTGCGACGGCTTGCCGAAGCGCAGCAGGTTCATCAGGGCGATCGGCCGGGCGCCCATGGTGAAGACGTCGCGGAGGATGCCGCCGACGCCGGTCGCCGCGCCCTGGTACGGCTCGATGTAGGAGGGGTGGTTGTGGCTTTCCATCTTGAA
>JAYVRT010001089.1:0-2990 GCA_043776025.1 Archangiaceae bacterium
GATCCGCTCGGCCAGCGTCCCTTGGGGGTTGAGCTCGACCTCGAGCTCCTTCGAAAGGTACTGGCGCTCGAACTCCTTGTTCTCGCCGACGTAGCTGCTGATCATCTTCTTCACCTGCTTTGCCTGGAGCAGCACGCCCAGGCCGAGCTCGGTGGTCCCGCAGTTGTTCGAGATGATCGTCAGCCCTTTGACCTTCGACTGGGCGAGCGCGGTGATCAGGTTCTCCGGGTTGCCGCACAGACCAAACCCGCCGCTCATCACCACCGCGCCGTCCTTGATGTCCTTGACGGCCTCGGCCGCCGACGCGAAGACCTTGTTCATCGCTCGACCATCAAGGCGATGCCTTCGCCGCCGCCGATGCACAGCGAGGCCACGCCGCGCTTCTTCCCCAGATCCTTCAGCTCCTGCAGCAGGGTGACGAGGATCCGCGCGCCCGAGGCGCCGATCGGGTGGCCGAGGACCACCGCTCCGCCGCGGACGTTGACCTTGGTCGGGTCGAGCTTGAGCAGGGTGTTGTTGGCGATCGCGACCACCGCGAAGGCTTCGTTGATCTCCCACAGATCGACGTCGGTGGCGGCGAGCTTGCTCTTCGTCAGCAGCTTGTTGATCGCGTCGGCCGGGGCGATGGTGAACTCCACCGGCTTCCGGGCGGCGGCGGCGTGGCCGGTGATCCGCGCGAGCACCGTGCGGCCCTCGGCCTTGGCGCGGTCGGCGCTCATCAGCACCAGCGCCGCGGCGCCGTCGTTGATCGACGAGGCGTTGGCGGCGGTGACGGTGCCGTCCTTCTTGAACACCGACTTGAGCGTCGGGATCTTGTCCGGCTTGGCGTTCTTCGGGCCCTCGTCCTCGGTGACGAGGACGGGGTCGCCCTTCTTCTGCGGCACGCTGACGGCGCAGATCTCGGCTTTGAACGCGCCATCTTGCTGGGCCTTGATCGCGCGCCTGGTCGACTCGATCGCGAACTCGTCCTGGGCCGAGCGGGAGATCTTCATCGAGTCCGCGCAGGCCTCGGCGCAGGTGCCCATGTGGACGTTGTCGTAGGGGTCCCACAGCCCGTCGAGGATCATCTCGTCCTTGAACTCGGTGTGGCCCATGCGCGCCCCGCCGCGCAGCGCGTGGGTCAGGTAGGGGGCGTTGCTCATCGACTCCATGCCGCCCGCGACCGCGACCTCGATGTCGCCCAGCGCGATCGCCTGCGCCGCCTGGACCACCGCCTGCAGCCCCGAGCCACAGACCTTGTTCACCGTGATGCAGGGGGTGCTGTGGGGGATGCCGCCGAAGATCGCCGCCTGGCGCGCCGGGGCCTGCCCGACGCCGGCCTGGAGCACGTTGCCCATCACCACCTGGTCGACGGCCTCGGGCTTGACGCCGCTGCGCTCGAGCGCGGCCTTGATCGCCACCGCGCCCAGCTGCGGAGCGGACAGCGAGGCGAGCGCGCCCTGGAAGGCGCCAATCGGGGTGCGGGCTGCTCCGACAATCACGACGTCACGGGCCATGGCTTCTCTCCTGGGAAGAAGATCTACTTAACCGCCCGCCTTCTCGCCGCAATGGGCCCGAATTTCAAGGCTCCCGGGCTGCGCTGCCGTTACCGAACTTCATCGGTGCCATCGGCTGGCGGCTCAACCCCAACGCTCGAGCGGCGGGGTCAGGGCTGTTTCGGCGCTTTGAGCGCGTAGAGCTCCGCGAGGCTGTGGGCCTTCACCATCGGGGGCAGCCGGCCCCGCACCGCCTTGCGGCTGAAGATCCTCAGCTGCGCCGTGGCGCCGCCGACCGGGTAGCTGGCCACCTTCGCGCGTAGCTCCCCGGCGACCGCGGCCGCCGACTTGAGCTCGCCCCACTTGCACTCCCCCAGCTCGATCCACTTGTCGCGCCGCAGGCCGACCACGTCGATCTGCGCCGTCGGGCTCCAGAACTCGCCCACCGCGCCGCCGGTGATCCCCTCGGCGTCCCAGAGCGCGGGGAGCGCTTCCCGGCACAGCGCCTCGAAGCCCGCGCCGTAGAACGGCTGCAGCTGCGGCTGCACGTGCGCCGCGAACGCGACCCCCGCCGGCCCCCGGCGAATGCTGCTGAAGTGCGGGGCGACGAAGCGGAACCAGAACCGGAGCAGTGGGTCGCCGATGGCGTAGCGGATCTGCTTGCGCGACGCCTGGCCGGGCACCAGCGGCAGCCGCTTCTCGATGTAGCCCAGCTCAAGCAGTGTCCCGAGGAAGTACATCAACCGGGGGACGGCGATCGCCGCGTAGGCTCCGATCGCCGTCGGGGTCGCGTGGCCCTGCGCCATCGCCTCGATGATCGTCGCGTAGGAGGCGACGTCGCGCAGCTCTTCCCGCAGCAGGAACTCGGCCTCGCGCATCAGCGGCGAGTCGACCTCGAGGAACGCCGCGACGATGTTCTGGTCCACCGAGCGATCCTCCGCGAAGGCCTTGAGGTAGGTGGGGATGCCGCCGCAGATGAACCAGGCGCGCGCCTGCTCCTCGTTCGACCAGCGAGGGTGGAAGAGCGCGGCCTCGCGAAATCCGAACGGCTCGAGCTTCAGCTGCCCGGTGCGGCGGCCGAACAGCGGCGAGCGCTGCCCGAGCACCTCGCGCTCCATGAACCCCACGGAGGAGCCGCAGAGCACGACGAACGGGGCCTTCTGATGCTGCCACTGGTGATCCCACAGCTTCTGGAGCACCGAGGGCAGCTCCGGGGCGCTCTCGCACAGCCACTGGAACTCATCGAGCACCAGCACCAGGCGCTTGCCCCGGGGCACCTCGGCCATCACCAGCCGCAGCGCCTGCTCCCAGCCGGACACGGACACCTCGGCGAGCAGGCTCCGGCCCAGCGCCTCGGCGGCGGTGCGCATGAAGGAGCGCAGCTGCTGCCCCGCCGCGCCCTGGGTGGCGGCGAAGTAGAGCGCGAGCTTTCCGGTGCAGAAGTGCACCAGCAGCTCGCTCTTGCCGACCCGGCGGCGCCCGTAGACCGGCAGCAGGACCGCCTGGGGGCGGCGG
>JAYVRT010001090.1:0-2989 GCA_043776025.1 Archangiaceae bacterium
GGAGTGCCGATCGCCGAGGCGGTGAGCGGGAACACGCCCGGGGCGGCGAAGCAAAAGAACGCTGGGGGCGTGACGACGACGGTGCCGCCGTCGACCGAGAGGACAAACCCGGCGTCGGAGCCGAGCGCCCACGCGTAGCCGGGCGCGGCGCAGCCGCCGTCGCTGACAGTCACCTGGGCAGGCAGGCCCATTGAGCCGGCGGTGAAGTCCAACCCCGCGCTCGGCGTCACGGCGGGCGCAATCACCGCCGTGCCGGTGATCACCAGCGGGATCGTCACCAAAGTGTCGTGCGGCTGCCACCCGTCGGAGAGCACCCCCGTCACCGCCGCGTTGGCCGTGCCGCAGACCGGCGTGCTCGGCGCGGTGATGAGGATCGATCGCGGATTGGCGCCGTTGGGAGCGAAGCCCCCGTCGGTCCACGTCACCCAGATCGGATCCCCGTCGAGGTCACCGGCATCGAGGGTGTAGGCGACGGTCTGGCCAGGGGTGAGCATCAGCGGCGAAACCTGCGCCGACGGTGGGAACTCGTTGAAGTAGGCGAGCACGTTACCGGCTCCAGCCGCATTGGTGACGGCCCCGCAGAAGCCCGGGTCGCGGCAGACCGCGCGCAGCAGGGGCGTGGCGAAGCCTGCGTCGCGCAGGACCCAGACCTGGCCCGGCGCCGCGGGGTTGGGCACCGCGCCATAGAGCTGGGTACCGTTGGTGATCATCCCGAAGCCGCGGCCAAAGGCGCTGCCGCCCTGGAGCGTGATGCTCGCGGTGAGATTTCCTGCGGGCAGCCCGAGCGAGTTGAAGCCGCCGTCGCCGACGAAGTCCTCGCTGATCAACGCCAACCCCGTGCCGTCGATCGCGAGGGCTCCGGCGCGGCCGTTGTTGTCGAAGACCGCGACGTCCTTGAAGGTGCTGCCGGTCGGGGCTACCCGGACAAAGCCGCCGTCGACGTAAAGGCCGACGGCCGGTTGTGCCCCGAGGTTGAGGTAGACGAACGCCGCGACCTCGATGCCCGTCGACAGCTCGAGGGCCGCGAACGGCGCCCCGGTGGCTCGGGCATCTGTCGTCGCCGGGGTCAGCGGGGTCCAATCGACGATGCCTGTGCCCGCGTCGCCGTTGGCGCGCTGGAGCCTCATCGCGCTCGACGCCGCGACGTTGATGTACGCGTAGATCGAGCCGGGGGTGTTCCGGATCCGGCCCGCCGAGTTCGGCCCCCCGGGGAAGGAGTAGCTGCCTCCGCAGCCGGGGTCGAGCCCGACGCTGGCCCCGGTCGTGAGTCCGATCAAACACCCGGGCCCTCGCCAGATCGCGCTGCTGAGCGTCGCGGTGACCGTCGTCCCAGGTGCGAGACCCGCATCGAGGGTGCCGCTGAAGAGCGTGCCCGCCACGGTGCTGGCGACCACCATGCCCGCGTCGTTCACGGTGACGTCGCGCGGCGTCCCTGCGATCGTCGTCGAGGTCCAGGTCGCGCCGGCGGGCAGCGCCACCAGCAGGCAGAGCGTCCGGATCAGCCGCATCAGTAGGCCGCCTCCGCGCGGAGGTAGACGCGGTCGCGCCGGTCGGCGAGGCCGTCATTGAGGCCCAGGCCGGTGAAGCCGAGCGCGGTGACGCCGGCGGCGAGGAGGAAGTGCTCGTCGAACCTCCACCCCACTTCGCCACGCAGCGCGCCGAGCGAGCCGCCGTCGTCGGCCTTCGATCGGCCGGCGACCTCGGCGGCAAGCTCGAGCCCGCCGATGACCCGCACCGCTGGCCGCAGCGAGCCCGAGAGCAAGAGCGACCGTGTGCCAGCGACCACGGACCACGCAGCGTGCGCCCCGGCCCCGAGCGTGAAGCGCGAGCCGAAGTGCACCGAGGGCATCAACGAGACCAGATCGAGGCCTTTTTCAATCCCGCCCCCGGCGGCCTGGGGCGACAGTTCACGCTGCAGAGTGTAGCGCGCCACCACCCCTCCCCACGACGGCCGCCACGCCAACGTCGCCGTGCCCTCGAGCAGCCAGGCGGTGACGACCTGCCGCTGGGTGGTGTGGGCAAACTGCACCCGGAGCGCGCCGGACAGCTGATCGAACAGCCGCACCTCGCCGCCGCCCGCGGCGACCCATTGGGTCCGGCCCGAGGGGGTGGTGTCGGTGGCCGAGAGCAGTCCCTGGTCGTTGCGGACCTCTCCCCGTGCATAAACGCGCAGGGAGGAGCGCACGAAGGACGCGGTGAGACCGCCGGCGTCGCGCGAGAACAGCGGCGCCTCTTCGATCAGCCGGCGGACCCCGCGCTCGTAGCGCAGCGAGATCGACAAGCCCTCTGCCAGCTGCTGGGTGAGCCCCACTGCCCGCGCCAGCCGCAGCGCGTTCGCGTCGTGGGTCGCGACGTCCTCGACGAAGACCGCGGCCGCCGGGCCGACGCTCTGTCGCGCCCCGGTGACGGTGCGCGACTCTCCGAGCGAGGGCGCGTCGGCGTCGAAGGAGTGGCCCCCATACCGGGTGACGTCGCCGTCCTTCCAGCTGGCATGGCCCCACACCTGCGGGCCGAGGACGATGCCCCAGCCGCCGCGGATCCCCACCTTCACCGCCTCGGTGGGCTCGAGCTCGACGCCCGCCGAGCTGAAGGAGTCGTCCCACTTTCCGGGGCCGACGCCGCGACGGAGGATGCTCTGCTTGTGGCCGGCGACGACAGTGAGCCAGCGGGTGAAGCGGTAGCGTCCCCAGACGCCGACCGAGGTGCGCCCGCCGGTGCCCTCGACCGCGCCCAGCTCGGCGTCGCGCGCCTCGAGCCGCACCCCCCACGTCTCCGCCTCCCAGCCGACGCCGCCGCCGAGGGTGCGCCGGTGGAGCGACACCGCCGCGAAAGGAGCGCGGGGGTCGGCGCCGTTGAGATCGTCGATCAACCCACTGACCACCACTGGCCCCAGCGGCTGGATGACGCGCGCGGAGATCTGCTGGAGGTCGACGGTGTCGACATGGGCGGCGTCGGAGAAGCCCTGGCCGCGGCGGCGGTAGGCGAGCTC
>JAYVRT010001091.1:0-2984 GCA_043776025.1 Archangiaceae bacterium
CGCAGAAGGTCCAGGTGCGCGCGCCCGGCGTCCGCGCCGAGCTCTGCTGGGACACCGTGGGCGGTGACGGCCTCAGCGACGGCAACGACATCGATCTCCACTTCGCGCGCTTGCAGGGAACCACCTGCACCACGCACGGTTGGAACACGACCTGTCTGAACTCGAACGGCTCGGTCGAAGATTGCTACTGGTCCGGGGCGTCGGGCTGCGCCAACAACAGCAGCAGCTCGGGACCGCAGTGGGGGTACGCGAACTCGGGCACGGTCAACGCGAAGCCGCACGTGAACCTGTACTGCAACGGCGAGCGCGTCGTGTCGGTCGGGTTCAACCCGGCGACCGGGCAGACCGCGTTCCCGCTCCTCAACACCGAGGGCGGCGACGCGACCGGCGACTTCTGGACCGTCGCGACCATCAAGGCGAACGTGGTCGGCGGCAACCTCACCTCGTGCACCGTCACCACCGTGCCCTCGCGCCTGGCCATCGCGATGCGCGATGGGCCGGGCACACCGGGCAACGACATCTGCGTCGACCACGCATACACCTCGAAGAACTTCGTCGACAACGCGACGGGTCAGTTGCTGACCCAGGGCGCGTTGCCCAGCACCGCCGTGCAGTGGTGCAAGCACTGAGCGGGCGGGGCTTGGGTTCGGGCTCGGTTTCGGGTTCGTCGGGATCGTTCACGGGGGAGGGGCGACTCGGCTTGGGGAGATCCGTTCAGTCGTGAGCACGCTGGCGCTGCGCGGGATCACCAAGCGGTTCGGTGCAGCCACGATCCTCGAGGGGCTCTCGGTGGAGATACCCCTGACCGGGATCACCTTCATCGTCGGCGCGTCGGGCAGCGGAAAGTCCGTCTTGTGCCGGCTTGCGGTCGGCCTGCTCAAGCCCGATGCGGGTGAGGTCGAGTTGTTCGGCGAACGGGTCGACACGATGCCCGAGCGGAAGCTGCAGCAGCTCCGCGCGCGGGCTCCGTATCTCGTGCAGGGGCCGGCGCTGCTCGACTGGCTCACGCTGTTCGACAACGTGGCGCTGGCAGATCCGAAGTCGCGGGAGGACGGGCGGGCGGAGGCTGCGATGACGCGGCTGGGGTTGATGGAGTTCTCGGCGCGCAAGCCGCCCGAGGTGGGCCCGGGCATTCGCAAGCGTGCGGCCATCGCCCGCGCGTTGGTGCTGAAGCCCGAGGTGCTGCTCCTCGACGAGCCTACGACCGGGCTCGATCGCGAGGCGGCGGGCCAGGTGAACGACGCCCTGGCCGTGGTCCGGGAGCAGGGCCTCGGGGTGGCCCTGGTCTCACATGACTATGAAGCGCTCGGAAAGCTCGCGGACCGGGTCGTTCAGGTGAAGGATCGCAAGGTCGGCTTCTGCGGACCGGCGAAGGACTTCCCCAGAGAGAGATAGATCCATGGATGAGAGTCGGCTCGAACTCAAAGTAGGCGCGCTGGTGCTGGCCGCGGTGGTCGGCGGGTTCACCCTGCTCGTGCTGATGGGGGAGCTCTCCTTCGGCGGCGCAAGGAAGATCACCGTCGACTTCTCGCACACCGGGAACGTGGTGAAGAACGCCCCCGTGAAGCTCGGCGGCATCGTCGTGGGCAAGGTGGAAGACGTCGAGCTGCTCGCCTCACGTCGCGATGCGGATGGCAACCCGTTGCCGGTGAAGATGACGCTGGGCCTGACCACCGAGGCCGCAGCCTCCCTGCGCACGGACGCGGTCGTGACGGTGTCGAGCGTGGGGCCCCTCGGCGAGTCGTACCTCGAGGTGTACTCGGGCACCGCGAAGGACCCGTACGATCCGAAGACCTCGATCCGCGGGCTCGATTCGCCGCGCATCGACATCGTGTCCAACCGGCTGGCGAAGTTCCTCGACGCGGCGTCGCGCGTGCTCGAGAGCGATCCCGAGGCCCTCACCGAGCTGGTGCGCGGCGTGGGCGGGCTCACCACCACCATCGATGGCGTGGTGACGGAGAATCGCAGCGACTTCAAGACGCTGGCCCAGGAGCTGTCGGTGGCGGCGTCGGATCTCCGCGTGCTCGCGGCGACGGCGCGCAAGCAGATGGAGCCCGGGGGAAAGGCGAACGCGCTGATCGATGACGCGGCGGCGACGGCGAAGGTGGCTCGAGCGGATCTGCCCGAGCTCTCGAAGCAGGCGTCCATCGCGCTCGGTGGGCTCGCGCGGGTGTCGGGTCCGTTGACTGAGGAAGATGGTCAACGCCTCAAGGCCATGATCGCGAAGTACCAGGCGGTGGGCGAGAAGGTCGATGGCCTCGCCTCGCGTGCCGATCGGGTGCTCGCGAAGCTCGAGGCGGGTGAAGGAAGCGTCGGCGCGGCCATGAAGGATCCCGCCGTGTACGACGAGCTCAAGAGCTTGCTCACCGACGTGCGGAAAAACCCGTGGAAGCTGCTGTGGAAGGACTGAGGTGAGTTCGCCCCTCACCCCGACCCTCTCCCCGCTGCGCAGAAAGAGGGAGATCCGTTTCTGAGCACCGCGCGATCCACCCTGGTGCAGTGAGACTGCGCCCTCCCCTCGCATCAACCGCTTAGCGGCTGGCATTCCCCCTGCTGAGAGCCCCTGTGACTGCGACCTTCCCGTCGCAGCCAACCAGGAGTGCTCCGATGGACGTTCGATTCTGGGGTGTACGTGGCAGCGTGGCGTCGTCTGGTTCAAACGTCGCGAAGATCGGAGGCAACACCTCGTGCCTGGAGCTGGAGAGCCAGGGCCACCGCCTGATCTTCGACGCGGGCACGGGCCTGCGCAGCCTGGGTGACTCGCTCATCAAGTCGCCGCCGGTGAAGGCGACGATGCTCTTCTCGCACCTGCACTGGGACCACGTGCAGGGCTTCCCCTTCTTCTCGCCGGCCTTCATGCCCACCACCGAGTTGACGATGTACGGCCCCGGAGTCGACGGCGAGCAGACCCTCCAATCCGTGCTCCGGAAGCAGATGGAGCCGCCGAACTTCCCCGTCCCCCTCACCGCCATGCGGGCGAAGAT
>JAYVRT010001092.1:0-2974 GCA_043776025.1 Archangiaceae bacterium
AGGCCGTAGTGGAGCGCGGCGAACTCCTTGTAGCCCTCGATGAACGCGCCCTTGCGGACGTAGGTCTTGTCGGCGGCGCGCAGGTCGGTGGCGTCGAAGAAGCTGGAGTGCTTCCAGCGCTCTTCGGGGATGTCCTCGAACGTCACCTCTCCGGTGCGGACCACGCGCCAGAGCGCGGCGAGGTCCTTCGCGTGCGGGAAGCGGCACGCCATACCGATGACGGCGACGTCGTCGCTCATCTCATTGCGCCACGGCAGACAGGGGAGCAGGGGTGATCGACGCGTCGGCGGCCTTGAGGCGGTCTTTCCAGACGCGGGGCAGGTCGTGACGGGAAATCTTCAGCGTCTTGAAGATCGGCCCCCACACCTCGGAGAGGAAGACGCCCCGGTCGATGCCGGCGGTGCGCATCACCTCGACCCGCGAGTCGTAGTCGGGCACCAGCTCATACGCGGGCATGGTGAAGCCATAGAAGACGGTGGCGATGTCCTTCAGCGTCCCCTCGCGGTCGTCGTCGAGGTAGTGACCGAGGACGATCTCGTAGTAGCGCTTGTGCGCCATCTCGTCCTTGGCGATCAGCTTGTAGATGCCGCTCAAGCCCGTCTGCCCCTCTGCCTCGCACAGCGCCTGCTGCTTCTTGTAGATGACGAAGGTGGCCATCTCCTGCACCGCGCCGTAGGCGGTCATCTGCCGGCCCGTCTCGAAAGGGCGCTTCCACTGCTGGCCGAGGATGCGCGCCTCGAAGTCGAACATCTGCTCTTCGGTGCGGTGGCCGCTCTTGACCAGGTACTCCCGCAACGAGAGCGCGTGCTTGCTCTCTTCGTAGCCCCAGTTGGTGGCGAACCAGCTGCGGGCGAAGTTGTCGCGGAACAGGTCGAGGTGCCCCTTGACGTAGTCGGGCAGGTACATCTCGACGCCGCAGAAGGTCTCGGTGCACAGCGCCAGCTTGTCGTTGCGCGGCGCCGCCTTCACCGCGTCCCAGTCGATGTCGGTGAACGGGTTCCACCGCCGCGACCGCTCGGCGTGCTCGAAGAACGTCATGTACTCGCGGTGGAACTTCTCGCGCAGCGCTTTCGAGGCGGTCAAGGACGCTCCTTCTTCAGGCGGCGACTTCGGTTCCCGCGGGCACCAGGCGCTTCACCAGCGAGGCCAGGTCTCCCAGGGTCTGCACCTTGGCGAGGTCTTCGTCCGGCATCCGGATCTCCAGCTTCTCCTCGAAGTAGCTGACCAGCTCCATCACCGCGACCGAGTCGAGGCCGAGCTTGGAGATGACGGTGTCGCTGGTGAGGGCTTCGAGCTTCTTGCCGTTCACTTCGAGGGCCGCCTGCTGAAACATCTGAATCACGTTCACGGTCTGCGCCATGGGGTTGGGTCTTACTTTCCGGTTGGGGTTGAAGGGACTGAACTCAAAAGAAGCGGCCGACGAGCGACTGGGCGTACTGGGCGGCGAGGCCGAGCTTGGCGACGACGTCCGAAGGGGTGCGAATCTCGAGCGCGTGCTTGATCACCTTCTTCGCCCGGTGCTGGCTGCGGCCGACGAGCGAGAGCGCGACGTGCTTGGCGAGCACCGCCTTCTCGCCCGAGCTGCCGAGCGAGCGGTTGCCTTCCTTGCCCAGCGTCTTGTCGAGGTACTGCAGCCGCGTCTTCGCCCGCTGCAGCTTTCCGCTCGAGGTCTTCGGCAGGCTGCCGGGGGGCGCGATCACCACCTCGTTCACCGCCAACTGGAGCAGCTCGTTGATCTTCTGCTTCACCGATTCCTGGAGCTTGTTCGGATCCTGGGTGCGCGACTCGACGACGACGATCAGCTCCTCGCTGTTCGCGCCGGGCACCGAGAACGCCACCGTGCTGCCCTTGCGGACCTCGGGCACGTCGTCGGCGATCCACTCGATGCGCTGCGGCTCCCAGTTGCGGCCGTTGATGATGATCAGGTCCTTCTTCCGGCCGGTGATGTAGACGTTGCCGTTGACGAGGTAGCCCAGGTCTCCGGTGCGCAGCCAGCCGCCGCCGAACGTCTTCGCGGTCGCGACCTCGTCGCGGAAGTAGCCCTTGGCGATCGACGGGCCCTTGACCCACAGCTCTCCGACGCGGCGCTCGCCGAGCTTCTTGCCGTCGTCGTCGAAGGCGCCGACCTCATGGCCGGGGAAGGTCTTGCCGCAGCTGACGAACTCGACCGCCTTCTGCTGCGCCAGCGCGTCGACGTGCAGCGGGTCGGCCCGGCGCTCGCCCTGCAGCGCGTCCTTGTCGACGACGTCGGTGGACATGTTGTCCTGCAGCGGGATGAAGGAGATCGCCAGCGTCGCCTCCGCCATGCCGTAGCAGGGGATGATCGACTCCGGCTTGAGGCCGGCCTTGGCGAAGGTGCTGGTGAAGGCCCTCATCGTCGCCGGGTTGATCGGCTCGGCGCCGCAGCCGAACGCCTTCATCGTCGACAGGTCCCACTTCGCCAGCGACTCCGGCTTGGCGCGCTTGGTCGCCAGCGCGTACGCGAAGTTCGGGGCGAAGCTGATCGTGCCCTTCTTCTTGCTGATGGTGTCGAGCCAGATGGTCGCGTTGCGGACGAATGCCATCGTGGGGATGAAGGTGCAGGAGACGCGATGGAAGGTGGGGGCGATGACGAAGCCGATCAACCCCATGTCATGGTACAGCGGCAGCCAGCTCACCCCGTGGTCGACGTCGGTGTCGGTCTTCAGCCCGTCGCGCATGATCGCCCAGGCGTTGGCGCGCAGCGACCCGTGGGTGACCTCCACGCCCTTGGGAGACGAGGTGCTGCCCGAGGTGAACTGGAGGAACGCCAGGTCCTCAGCGGTCACGCTCGCCGGCGACTGGTCGGCGTTGGACGGAGGATCGCTCTTCAGCTGCTCGGCGGTGATCACGCCCTGCAGCGACTTGACCTTCGCCGCGCCGCTCCAGAGCACCGCCTCGAGCTTGGTGTTGGTCGCGAGGTAGGTCGGCTCGGCCTTGCCCATGATCGCCACCA
>JAYVRT010001093.1:0-10055 GCA_043776025.1 Archangiaceae bacterium
CTACCTCGGCGGCTCAGCCGCGACGCCGTCGGCCGACAACGAGGTGAGCTTCAACGACCTTTCCAACTCGCTCGAGGGCCAGGTGATTCTCACCGGGGCAATCACCGGGACCCGTCTGAGCTGCAATCGGATCCACGGCGCCGGCACGGGCCTGACCGACGGCGGCAGCGCGGGCCCTGCGTTGACGATCACCAGCTCGTTCAACGTGGTGCGCGAGAACCTCTTCTACGACAACCGCTCAGAGGCGATTCGCCTCCAGGCGTTCAACGGCAACGACTCCAACGGCAACCTGATCGCCCACAACGACGTCTGGGGAAACGATGGGCCTGATCTGCGCCTGCTGCTCTCGCAGGCGGGGGCTCAACTTGCGGACAACGAGGTGCTCGACAACATCTTCTGGGGCAACAACCTATCCACCGACTTCCATTGGACCGCGAACTCGGTGCGCTACAAGGTCGTCTTCGACACCTACCACCAGGCGGTCGACGGGTACCCCGACGGCGGTCTGGGCAACAACCGGATCCACCACAACCTGATCGGCAGGAACCTGGCTGACGTCGACGGCGGGTGGTTCTATTTCATCGGCTACACGAAGAATCTGACGCTCTCCCTCGCAGTGGCGCAGGCGCGGTTCGCCGAGCTGCACGACAACTTCGAAGCCGACCCCCAGTTCGTTGCGCCAGACGCGGGGCAATTCCAGCTGCGTCCGGGCTCTGAGGCGATCGATCGCGCGACCCGGGATGCGGGCGAGTCGTTTTCGGGCGCCGCTCCGGATTTGGGGCGCTACGAGGCGTTGCCCTGACCAGACGCGCCGTAACTTCGGGCGGTTGGCCCGGCTGAAGCAGATTGGGTGAAAAGCCGGGGGGCTGCCCCTGTCCTTGGATCAAGAAGCGCAGAAGTCCACCCCAAGGAGATACCCAATGATTCAGTCGACCCACAACAGCTCGTCCCCCGCGAAGTCGCACAACGCCGGCAGGGCTTCCACGCCCCGGCCCCCGAAGCCCACCGCTCGCGCGCAGAAGGCGTCGGATGGGTTTGACGCCGGTCGCCGGCAGTCCGGACCCGCCCAGGGTTCACGCACCGCGGCGATGTCGACCCCTGACGCGATGACGTTCCAGGCCAGCCTGAAAGGGAAGTCGCTGGGCGAGCTGACGGCGGTCCGCTCCGGCCTCGAGCGGCGGGCGAGCGCGCTGCAGTCCCGGGACCCGGTCGCCGCTTCGAACGTGATGCGCGAGCTGGGAATGGTCGAGGGTGCGATCGTCCGCCACACCGGCGAGCTGGCGAACCTGACGCGGACCTACTCGCGGCTGCCCGACGCGGCGATCGCTGGGCGGGTCGGCACCCTCGAAGGCCGCCTCTCGACCGAGCCCTCGCACCGGGGCGCCGTCTGTGAGGAGTTGCTCATCGCCCGCGGCGAGCAGTCCTCCCGCCGCGGCGTGAACCCGCCGCCGCCTCCTCCGCGGAGCTCTTCGAGTGGCCCTGTGTCGGTCGCCCCGCCGCCGCCTTCCGCCGGTCGGGGGACGAGCTCGGCTCCCCCGCCGCCGCCCTCTGCCGCGCACGGGGCGACGTCGGTGCCCCCACCGCCTCCTCCCGCGACACACGGGGCGACCGCGGTCACGCTGTCCCCGTGGCAGTCCCTCGTGCGGTCGTTGCTCTCCCCGCCGCCTCCTCCCGCCGCGCACGGGGCGACCGCGGTCACACTGTCGCCGTGGCAGTCGCTCGTTCAGTCGCTGAACGGTGCGGCCCGCTCCGTCCCGCCGCCCCCGCCTCCTGCGCGGTCTTCGTCGCAGGGGGGCGTGTCGGTTGCTCCCCCGCCTCCTCCCCCGCCCGCGGCACATGGGTCGTCCGCGGTCCCCCCGCCGCCGCCTCCTCCCGCGCCGAGCGCCGCGGTCGAAGCGTCGGCGATGCCGTCGGTCGATGAGCTGGTCGCCGGGCTCCTGATGCTCGCCGCCCTCTTCCTCGAGTCGACCAGCGCTGCGGCTGCGAATCCGACGGTGGCGGACAACACGCTGGGCACCATTCAGGAAGGGCTCGGCCACTTCCTCGGCCAGCTCCAGGAGAGCGAGGACGCGCGCTACAGCAAGTAGCCGGAAAAGCGTGGCCGCCAGGTTTCGACGCTCCCAAAGGCGGGCGTCGAAACTTGCGGACTCCCCCCGGGTTGAGTTGGCTCACCTGGGGACTCAAATGAATCGGATTCTGCTCACGGCCACATTCCTGTTGGTCGCCTGCTCCGGCGGGTCTTCGAACGGCAGTGGAGGCGGTGGCGGCTCGGCGACGGGTGGAGGAACTGGCGGCGGAGGGGCGGGCGGTTCACCCGGCGGCGGAGCGGGTGGTGGCTCGGCCGGCGGCGGAGCAGGGGGCGGTTCGGCCGGTGGTGGCGGCGGCGCAGCGGTCGGTGGCGGAGGCGGCTCAATCGATGCCGGACTCGGCCCCGGGGAGTACACCCGGACTCTGCCTGCCTGGCCGTCGCGCAGCTATGACCTCAAGGTGCCCGGCGGTTACGACGGCGGGGCCGGCTACCCGGTGATTCTCGGGCTTCACGGAGGAGGAGGAAACCGAGCCTCGCAGCGCAAGCTCGGCTGCCCCGGCGGGGTATTGACGTCCTCCACCTGCTTCGACACCCTCGCGAGCAGCCGCGGCTTCCTCGTCGTCTTTCCCGATGGAACTGGAGCGCCGCTGGCGCCCAACGTGCGGACCTGGAATTCGGGCGGTGGCGCCAACGGCTGGCAGTGCGTCTCCGGCTACGCCTGCAACCAGAACATCGACGAGCAGAAGTACTTCGCCGACCTGCTGGCGGACCTTGCGACGGTGGTGCCCGTCAACCTCCAACGCGTCTACGCGACGGGGATCTCCAACGGCGCCGCGATGGCCGAGCGCCTCGCCTGTCAGTTCCCGCAGAGCCTGGCGGCGATCGCTCCGGTGGCGGGGGGCAACCAGTATTCGACGACCCAAAGCTGCACCTCGAAAGTCTCGGTGCTCGAGATCCACGGCACCGCCGACCCGTGCTGGCTCTTCGACGGCGGCACCGCCAGCTGCGCCGACGCGAACCCTGGCGCGAAGATTGGAATCCCGGCGACGCTCGCCCTCTGGCGCGGCAACGACGGCTGCGGGGCGAGCTCGGTCGACACGGCACTGCCAGACACCACCGCCGACGGGATGCACACCGTGAAGCGCGTCTTCACCTGCAGCGGCGCCGCGGTCGAGCTGTACGAAGTGGTCGACGGCGGCCACACCTGGCCAGGCGGCTACGGGTACTCGACGACGGTGGGCGGGACCACCACCGACTTCGCGGCCAACCCGGTGATCCTCGACTTCTTCGAGAACCACTGACGCTCCCTCAAGGGACGCAGATCCGCGTTAGTGTCCCCCGCCCACATGGCGCGCGACGAGCGGATTGCAGACCTGGTCGATCGGCTCGAGCTTGGCTTCAACGAGCTCGGGCTCGACCCCTACGGCATCTCGAAGAAACACCTGCGGGTGGCGTTCGCCGGGCTGGGGCTGATGTACCGCCGCTACTTCCGGGTGAAGGCGTTCGGCATCGAGCACGTGCCGAAGCGGACGCGGGCGATGCTCGTGGGTAACCACTCGGGTGGGGTGGCAATCGACGGCGCGATGGTGCTCGCCTCGATGCTGCTGGAGATGGATCCTCCCCGCCTCGCGCAGGGGATGGCGGAGAAGTTCCTCAACTCGATGCCGCTCTCGTCGCTGTGGACCTCGCGCACCGGACAGTTCACCGGGCTGCCCGAGCATGCGGTGCGGCTGCTCGAGGACGACCGGCTGTTGATGGTCTTCCCCGAGGGCGCGCGCGGCACCGCCAAGCTCTACAAAGAGCGCTACTCGCTGGTCGACTTCGGCACCGGCTTCATGCGGCTGGCGCTGAAGACGAAGTCGCCGATCGTCCCGTTCGGTTTCCTCGGTGGCGGCGCGGCGATCCCCACCATCGCGAACTCCTACGCGCTGGGGAAGTTGGTCGGAATCCCCTACATCCCGATCACTCCCTACGGCGTTAGCCTCCCGCTGCCGGTGAAGCTCGAGGTCCACTACGGCGAGCCGATGCTCTTCGAGGGCAACGGCAACGAGGAAGACAGCGTCATCCAGGGCTACGTCGAGCAGGTGAAGGAACGGATCGCCGGGCTGATCGCCGATGGCCGCAAGTCGCGCCACGAGCGCAAGCACGCCAACGGGGGTGCCGCGTGAGGGTGTTGATCATGGGCATCGCCGGGGGCCTCGGGCGGCAGCTCGCCCTCGCGTTGCAGCAGCACGGCCACGACGTCACCGGCATCGACAAGCGCACCTGGCGCGACGCTCCCAAAGGCATCGAGGTGCACGAGGTCGACCTGCGCAAACGCGCGGCGGAGGACGTGTTCCGCAAGAAGAAGCCGGAGTGTGTGGTGCACATGGCGACGGTGACGTCGCTCACCGCCCCGGGCGAAGAGCACTACCGGATCAACTTAGGGGGGACCCGCGCGGTCTTTGAGCACGCCCAGCGCTACGGCGTCGGGCACGTCATCTTCGTCGGCCGCCACACCTTCTACGGAGCCGCCGCCGACTCGCCGCTGTACCACGTCGAGGAAGAGCCCCCGATGGCGCTGGAGAGCTTCCCCGAGCTGTCCGACCTGGTGGCGGCGGATCTCCTCGCGTCCACCGCGCTGTGGCGGACGCCGAAGCAGATCACCACCGTGCTCCGCATGGTCTACACGCTCGGGCCCTCGAAGCAGGGGACGCTCGCGTCGTTCTTGCGCGGCAACCGGGTCCCGCAGGTGCTCGGGTTCGACCCGCTGTTCCACTTCCTCTACGAGGCCGACGCGGTCGAGGCGCTGCGGCTGACGATCGAGAAGAAGCCCCGCGGGGTCTTCAACGTCGCCGGGCAGCCGCCCATCCCCCTGTCCACCATCGCCCGCCAGACGGGGCGCAAGCCGTTGCCGTTGCCGGAGGCGCTGCTGTCGCGCATCGGTGGGCGCTTCGGCTTTCCCCGCTTGCCGGTGGGCGTGCTCGAGCACCTGAAGTACCCGGTGGTGGTGGACGCCAAGGCTTTCCGCGAGGCGACGGGCTTCAAGGCCGAGGTCGACGAGGTCGAGACGCTGCGCCGCTACCGCGCGCTGGGGACGTGAGGTGAAGCCGGTCGCCACTCCCAGTGCGCAGCTCGCCGGCTTCCTGAAGAAGTTCACTCCGCAGGTCGCCCGCGAGGCCCGCGCCGCTCTGGCGAAGCTGCGCCAGCGGGTGCCGGGCGCGCTCGAGCTCGTCTACGACAACTACAACGCGCTCGCGATCGCCTTCGCGGCGACGGAGAAGCTGTCCACGGTGGTCTTCTCGATCGCCGTCTTCCCGCGCTGGGTCAGCCTCTTCTTTTACCGCGGCGCCTCGCTGCCGGATCCACACCAGGTGCTGCGCGGCAGCGGCCACCTGGTGCGGCACATCGTGCTGCGCGACCTGAAGATCCTCGACCAGCCGGCGGTGAAGGCGCTGCTCGCCGAGGCCATGAAGCGTGCGAACCCGAAGATCGACCTCAGGCAACGGCGGCGGCTGATCATCAAGTCGATCTCACCCAGGCAGCGGCCCCGCCGGCCCTCGTGACAGTTGGTCCTCGCTCCGCACCGGCGGCCTCAATAAGCTCCGCTGCCGCACTTCGAGAGGGGACGACATGAGAAACGCCGGCTGGCTGGGCTTTTTGCTGTGGGTAGGCTGTTCTCCCGCAGCTTCCACGGGGACGCTCTCGGGGAAGGTGACCGTCGACAACGGCAGCCCGAAGGGAGTGGTGGTTCACATCGAGGGTCCGACCGGCGCCGGCGCGGTCACCGACGACACCGGCAACTTCGCTGCCGCCGCGCTCGCCGACGGCACCTACGCCGTCTCCGCCACCGTCCCCGGCGCCGAGGTGCCGACCCTCGCCGTCTCGGTGGTGGTCAAGAGCGCCAAGCCCGACAAGGACGCGATCCTCGCCTTCAAGATCCCCGCGGCGGTTGCGGGTGCAATCGGCGGCAAGCTCACCGGGGGCAGCTTCACCGGCGCCACGGTGTCGATCTCCGGGCCCATCAGCCGTGGCGCGGCGCCGATGGCCGACGGCACCTACTCCTTCGACAAGCTCCCCGCGGGCAGCTACCTGCTGACCGCCGACGTGCTCAACACCCTCGAGAGCCGCCAGTCGGTGGTGGTCGCAGTCTCCGGCGCGGTCGTCGCCGTCCCCGACCTCGCCTTCACCCCGGTGGGGACCTTCGACGTGGTGGTGAAGACTTCGGGCGGCCCGCCCGCTGCCGGCGCGCGCGTCTCGGTGCTCGGCCAGGACCAGAACGGGCTCACCGACGCCACGGGCCGGGTGACGCTGCGCCGGGTGCTCGTCGGGATGCGGTCGCTCTCGGCGGTGCTTGGCACCTCAACGGCGACGACGATGACCGCCGTCAGCCAGGGCGCCGGCGCTGACGTGACGATGACGCTGGCCGACCTGCCGCCCCAGGTGGGTACGGTGAAGGGCGTGGTGCAGTTCATGTCATCGCAGTCGGCGGCGGTGATCTTGGTCAGCACGCCGGCGCTCACCGCGGCGGTCCGGCCTGACGCGTTCGGTAACTTCACCGTCCCCAACGTGCCCGCCGGACTCTGGGAGTTCTACGCCGACGCGCCCGGCTTCCCCCGCTTGAAGCTCGGGTTCGCTGAGGTGGTGCCGGGTAAGACCACCGCCCTGCCGCTGGGGCGGATGTCGTTCTATTACCGGTTTGCGTCGCTGCCCAACGTCACCTTCGCGAACATGCTGCTGGCGGAGACAGCCGACTTCGGGGTGATGAACGAGGGGCTCACCGGGGGCGCCGCGCTCTACCTGGTCGACCTCGCCCAGTTCGTTCGCCGCCCGATTCTTGCGACCAACCTCGCCATCAACACCTTCGCGATCAGCAAGAACGCAAAGTGGGTCGCCTACACGGTGAGCACCACGCCCCCGGTGCTGTACGCGGCCGACACCCAGACGCTGCTCTCCCGCGCCGCGGTCTCCCAGACCACCCTCCTGTCCAGCCCGGTCCTATCGAAGGACGAGACGGTGCTCTTCTCGGTGTGGAACGACGGGCTGCACCGCTACGACCTCGTCACCGGCAAGGATGATCTCTTCCCCGGGGCCGGCTGGACGATTGTCAATGACGTCGCTTACCAGAACGCGGTGACGGTGCAGATGGTCGGGACGACGGGGACGCCGACGACGCTGTACACGAACGTCACCACCTTCTCGACGTTCCCCGTTCCGTGGGCGCTCACCGACTGCGTCGGCGGAAACTGCACCGCCCGGATTCTTCCCCCCGGGACGACGACCCCGATCTCGCTCGGCGCCGTGGTGCAGGTCGGCACCAATTGGTTGTCGGGCAGCACCGGCGAGTATGGGTTGTTCAGCAACGGGCCGGCCGCCACCGGCACCCAGAGCCTGGTGAAGATGAGCGACGGAACGAAGGTGACGCTCCCCGCCAAGACCTTCCGCATCGTCACCAACGCCGTGATCACCGGGCTCCCAGCCACCCGCCTGGCCTACGCCACGACCTCTGGGGCGAACACCGTACTGCGGGAGGAGTCACTGCCCGCGACGGGCAGCTCCGCCCCGATCGCGACGAGCACGGTGATGGACACCGGCCAGTACATGTCGGCCACCCGGCTGATCGCCGGCGACCAGACCGCCGCGAAAGTGATCGACGTGAAGTCGGGGGTCGCCACGACCGACGACGCGACCAACATCAGTGTCAGCGTCCAGGGTGGGGCCCTGTGGCGCAAGCCTTCCAACATGAAGATTCAAGTGACGGTCGCGGACTCGCCGGTTGTCGAGACCCCGCTCACCGCAGTCTCCGTCGCCTATGCGTTCTACAAAGGGCTGGTGGCGGTCTCTGAGAACTCGATCATCGGCAGCTCAGTCATCAGTGTCTATGACGGGCAGACGCTGCGCGGTGTCCCCGGCTTCACGGTGGCCGCGGCCACGGGCGGAAAGGCGTTCTATGCGACCCGTCCGGCAGGGGGCTTCAACTTCACCCTTGGGTTGATCCCTTACGCCGATGACACCTACCACGAGATGCTCGAACTCCCGGGGCTCCCGTTCACCACCCAGCTCGTGCTCACCCGGCCGCTGGACGGGGCGGTCTTCGTCGCGGCGGTCGACAACGCGGGCACGGCGAGCTCCACCACGCTCCTCGCCAAGCTTCCGTGAGGGCAACCCGTTAGGATGCGTCTCATGATTCGTCTCGTCGCGTCTGTCGCCTTCGTTCTCGCGCTGGCCAACGGCTGCGCGAAGAAGCCGGTGGAGGTCAAAGAGGTGTCAGTGGCCGAGGTCGCCGACTTCCTCAAGGCGGGGTCGGCGACGATCTGCGACGCCAACGACGACGAGTACCGCAAGGTTGCGGGCACGCTCCCGAACGCGGTGCTGCTGAGCAACTTCAACGAGTACGACGTCAAGGCGACCCTGCCCGCCGACAAGGCGCGGCAGCTCGTCTTCTACTGCACGAGTAAGAGTTGAACGGCCAGCCACACCGCCGCGGGTCGCGCGGCTGAAGCAGGGTACGAGAAGGTCGCCGTGATGCGCGAAGGCATCAAGGGCTGGAAGGCCGCCGGCCAGCCGGTGACGCCCATCGCGACGCAGTAGCCGTCTTGATCTCCAACTGACCTTCTGTTCAGGTCTCGAAACCATGCAGCAACCGCTCGACTTCCCCGCGGCCGTCGTCCCCTGCCACCCCGCACTCGAATCGTTCCACCCGGTCGTCCAGCGGTGGTTCGAGCAGACGCTGGGCGAACCGAGCGAGCCCCAGGTGCAGGGCTGGCCGGTGATCCGCTCGGGCAAGGACGTCCTGATTGCCGCCCCGACCGGCTCGGGCAAGACGCTGACCGCGTTTCTCGCCTGCCTCGACGAGCTGTTCCGCGCCGCGGCGAAGGGCGAGCTGCCCGACGAGACCCGGGTCCTCTACATCTCTCCGCTCAAGGCGCTGGGCAACGACGTGCAGAAGAACCTGCTGCAGCCGCTGGAGCAGCTCAAAGCCCGGGCCGAGGCGCTCGGCGCGAAGCTGCCGGAGATTCGGGTCAAGGTCCGCACCGGCGACACCACGGCCGCCGAGCGCGCGGCGATGGTGAAGAAGCCGCCGCACATCCTCATCACCACGCCCGAGTCGCTCTACCTCTACCTCACCTCCGAGCGCTCGCGGGCGACGCTCAAGTCGGTGCGCACCGTGGTGGTGGACGAGATCCACGCGCTCGCCCGCGACAAGCGCGGCTCGCACTTCGCGCTGTCGATGGAGCGGCTCAAGGAACTGCTCGGCACCTCGCCGCAGATGATTGGCCTCTCGGCGACGCAAAAGCCGCTCGATCGCCTCGCCCGGTTCTTGACCGGGAACGTCGCACCCGCGTGCGAGCTGGTGCAGATCGGCCACCTGCGCCCGTGGGAGCTGACGCTCGAGACGCCGGAAGACGAGCTGACCGCGGTGGCGACCCACGAGATGTGGGGGCAGATCTACGACCGGCTCGGCGTGCTCGCACAAGCGAACCGCACGATGTTGATCTTCACCAACACCCGGAAGCTCGCCGAGCGGATCGCGCACGATCTCGGCGAGCGGCTGGGCGAAGGGTTGGTCGCAGCCCACCACGGCAGCATGGCGCGCGAGCTGCGGCTGTCGGCGGAAGAACGGCTCAAAGACGGGAAGTTGAAGGTGATGGTCGCCACCGCCTCGCTCGAGCTCGGCCTCGACATCGGCAGCATCGACCTGGTGGTGCAGATCGGCAGCCCGCGATCGATCTCGGTGATGCTGCAGCGGCTCGGCCGCTCGGGACACCGAAAGACGGCGGTCTCGCGGGGGGTGCTGTTCGCGATGACCCGCGACGAGCTGGTCGAGTCGGCGGCGCTGATTCGCGCGATCCACGAAGGGACGCTCGACGCGGTGCGGATCCCCACCAAGCCGCTCGACGTGCTCGCCCAGCAGATCGTCGCCGAGGTCGCGGCGAAGGAGTGGGACGAGCAGGCCCTCTTCAAGGTCTTCCAGCGGGCGATGCCCTACGCCGACCTCCAGTTCGACGAGTACGAGAAGGTGCTCCACCTGCTCTCCGAGGGCGTC
>JAYVRT010001094.1:0-2972 GCA_043776025.1 Archangiaceae bacterium
CTCGCCGCTCACATCTGCACCACGTGCCGTGGGTATTACCCCGTGCCGTACGTGGCTTCGCTCTTCGTCGAGATCGCGCCCGGCATGGCGATTCACGGCCTGATCGACACCGCGCTGAAGATGACCAAGGTCCAGCCGGCGACGCTGGTGGTCGAGCGCGCCTACGGAATGCTCGAGGTCCACAGCGAGGACAAGGGCGAGGTCCGCAGCGCCGGCGACGAGATCCTCAAGGTCCTCGGCTGCAAGGAGACCGACCGGATCAAGCCGAAGCTGGTGTCGAACACCATCATCCGGGCGATCGAGCCGATGCACGCGATGATCCTCGACCGGATCCGCTTCGGCTCGATGATCGAGCCCGGCCAGTCGCTGTTCATCCTCGAGTGCGAGCCGGCGGCCTACGCGGCGCTCGCCGCCAACGAGGCCGAGAAGGCAGCCGACGTGCGGCTCGTCGACGTCACCCCGTTCGGCGCCTATGGCCGGCTCTACATGTGCGGCAGCGAGTCGGAGATCGACTCCGCGGCGGCGGCGGCGGTCGCGGCGCTCCAGGGCATCACCGGCAAGGAGCCGGCGCCGTTCAAGGAAAAGTAGTCTCCTGAAGTCTTACAACCCGCTTTACGGCAACGAGGTAACGGATGGCTGACGCACTGGGAATGATCGAGACCAAGGGTTTCGTGGGCATGGTCGAGGCCTGCGACGCGATGGTGAAGGCGGCCAAGGTCGAGCTGGTCGGCTACGAGAAGATCGGCGGCGGGTACGTGACCGCGATCGTCCGCGGCGACGTCGCGGCGGTGAAGGCGGCGGTCGAGGCCGGGGCCCGGGGTGCCGAGCGCGTCGGTGAGCTCGTCTCCACCCACGTCATTCCGCGCCCGCACAACAACATCGACCTCGCGCTGCCGCTGGGCCGGCTCGCCGTCGCCAAGACCGAAACCGGTCAGGGCTAACCGAAAGGATCTTCGATGCTCCTCGGCAAAGTGGTGGGCACGGTGGTGGCCACCCGCAAGGAGCCGACGCTCGAGGGGAGCAAGCTGCTCCTCGTGCGCGGGCTCGATCTCGACGCCAAGCCGACGGCGACCCTGGTGGTCGCGGTCGACGCGGTGGGCGCTGGCGTGGGCGAAGTCGTCCTCTACGCCTCGGGGTCCTCGGCCCGGCAGACGGAGATGACGAAAGATCGTCCGGTGGACGCGACGATCATGGCGATCGTGGACCAGCTCGAGGTCGGCGGAACGCTGAAGTACGTCAAGTGAAGCCCCGGGTTCCGACACCTTCGAACGGTTCGCGCGCCGCGGCGCTCTCTTCGGTGCCGGTGCCGGTGATCAACCTCCAGGCGAAGTCGCAGCAGGCGCTGATGTCGGCGACGGCGAAGCAGGTGGCGGCGCTGCAGAGCACGGGCGACAGCCTCGAAGCAGTCCTCGTCGTCTACAGCGAGAACCACGCGGCGAGCGTGTTCTGTGAGCAGGGCGCGCCCGCGCCCAGGACGGGGGGCCCGAAATGAACGAGACCCAGATCAACGCGATCGTCGAGCAGGTGGTGCGCCGCCTCTCCAACGAGCTGGGCGCCCTGCCCTCCGCGGCCGGCTCGGCCCGCGCGGCTCCGATGCAGCAGGCCCCGGCGATTCACGGGCGGCGCCCGGGCGTGTTCGACGACATGGACTCGGCGGTGGCGGCGGCGGCGAAGGCCTTCGAGGCCTGGACCCAGGTCCCCGTCGACACCCGCTACGGGGTGGTGCGGGCGATGCGCGAGGCGACCCGCCGGGCCGCCGAAGAGCTGGCGCAGATGGCCGTCACCGAGACCAAGCTCGGCAACGTCAAGGACAAGATTCAGAAGAACCTGCTGTGCGCCAACAAGACCCCGGGCCCAGAGATCCTCCACCCCGCGGCCTTCACCGGCGACCACGGCCTGGCGTTGCTCGAGCGGGCGCCGTTCGGAGTGATCGGCGCGATCACCCCGACGACCAACCCCACCGAGACGATCATCAACAACAGCATCAGCATGATCTCCGGCGGCAACTCGGTGGTCTTTAACGTCCACCCGAGCGCGAAGAACGTCTCCAACCACTTCGTGGTGATGATCAACGAGGCGATCGTCGCCGCCGGCGGTCCCGCGAACCTCGTCTGCAGCATCGCCGAGCCGACGATCGAGTCCGCCGGCGCGCTGATGAAGCACAAGGGCATCCGGCTGATCTGCGTCACCGGCGGGCCCGCGGTGGTGAAGGCCGCGATGACCTCGGGCAAGCGCGCGATCGCCGCCGGCCCGGGCAACCCGCCCTGCGTCGTCGACGCCACCGCGGACATCGCCCAGGCGGCGAGCGATCTCGTCGACGGCGCGTCGCTCGACAACAACATCGTCTGCATCGTCGAAAAAGAAGTCTTTGCGGTCGCCTCGATCGCCGACGCGCTCAAAGCCCAGATGGCGAAGTTCGGCGCCTTCGAGGTCACCGGCGCCGCGATCAACAAGCTCGAGAAGCTGGTGGTCGATGACGGCCACCCGAGCAAGGACTGGGTCGGCCGGGACGCGACGAAGATCGCCGAGGCCGCCGGGATCCGCGTGCCTTCTGGGACACGGCTGCTCTACGCTGAGGTCGACCCCACCCACCCCTTCATTCAGGCCGAGCTGCTGATGCCGGTGATCGGCTTCTCCCGGCTGAAGACGGTCGAGGACTGCATCGACGCGGCCCGCCAGGCAGAGCACGGGTTTGGCCACACCGCGACGATGCACTCCACCAACATCCACCACCTCCACGAGATGGCGAAGGTGATCAACACCTCGATCTTCGTGAAGAACGGGCCGTCGTTCGCGGGCCTGGGCATGCGGGGAGAGGGCTACACCAGCTTCACCATCGCCTCTCCCACCGGCGAGGGGCTCACCACCGCGGTGAGCTTCACCCGCGAGCGGCGCTGCACCCTGAAGGATTCGTTCCGCATCGTCTGACGTGGAACTCTCCGGCCCAGCGCTCGGACTGTTGGAGCTCGAGT
>JAYVRT010001095.1:0-2970 GCA_043776025.1 Archangiaceae bacterium
CTGGGCGGTGACCTTGCCCTCGCCGGACTTGAGCGCCTTCGCCACGCCCGCCTGCACCGACAGCAGATCGGCAGGGTCCGAGCTCCAGGTCACCTGGCCAGTGACGTCGGCCACTAAGCCGTTGTCGAGAATCTTGCTCGCGACGAAGCTGAGCGAGCTGCCCACGGGAAGCACCCCGGTTGCCGGCGTCAGGCTCAAGGTCGCCTCTTCCACCGCCCCGCCGCCCGAACCACCCGCCGAGCCGCCACCGGCGCCACCCGCTTCACCGCCTCCCACGCCTCCCGCGGCACCACCGCCGGCGCCCGCCGCGACCCCTCCACCACTTCCCGCGGCGCCTCCCCCGGCGCCTTCACCCGGGGGCTTGAAACAACCCGGGAGCACGACACTGACCATCAACAAAGCGGCGAGGCTGCGGTTGGGCGCGTTCATGGGGCGGCGCAATGGCAATCGTCGTGCCCAATCGAAATCCGAAGAGCGGCGGCTGATTAGCCGCGGGTGCGATGAAAGTTCACCGTGGCGACAGGCCTTCGCTCGGCAGCTGGCGGCAATTTGCTGTCACGCGGGTGACTCGAGACCGACCCAGGGTGCGACGAGTCCTTCACCTGTGCACAAAGTGAATTAGAGTCTGGGCGCCTTCGGGGAAGGCGATCCTGTGGAGAACGAGGAAAAAAGGTTCGGCAAGTACGTCCTCATCTCCCGGCTCGCCGCCGGAGGTATGGCTGTCACCTACCGCGCGAAGATGACCGCGGCCGCCGGCCTGACGAAGGACGTGGTGATCAAGAAGATTCACCCCCACCTGGCGATGGAGGAGGACTTCGTCGAGATGTTCATCCGTGAGGCGAAGCTCGCCGCCTCGCTGACCCACGGCAACATCGCCCAGGTCTTCGACTTCGGAAAGACCGACGGCGACTACTTCCTCGCGATGGAGCTGGTGCACGGGCAGGCGCTGTCCCGCGTGCTGCGGCGCGCCGCCGATCGCGACATCCCCTTCATCCCGACGCCGATCGCCCTGCAGATCATCTGCCGGATGTGCGACGGCCTTCACTACGCCCACACCCGCAAGGACGAGAAGGGCAAGCCGCTCAACCTCGTCCACCGCGACGTCTCGCCGGAGAACACGCTGCTCTCCTACGAGGGCGAGGTGAAGATCGTCGACTTCGGCATCGCCAAGTCGAACGCCGGCGGCAAGCAGACCGAGACCGGGATGGTGAAGGGCAAGTACCCCTACTTCTCGCCGGAGCAGGCCCAGGCCGCGCGTGATCTCGACGCCCGCAGCGACGTCTACGCGGTCGGCGTGGTGCTCTTCGAGCTGCTGTGCGGCCGCCGCCCCTACGAAGGAGAATTCGTCGCGGTGCTCACCCAGCTCGCCGAGGGGAAGATTCCCCGGCCGACCTCCTTCAACCCCCAGATCCCGCCGGCGCTGGAGCAGGCGATGCTCAAGGCGCTCGCCACCAACCGCGACGAGCGCTACCAGTCGGCCCGGGAGTTCGGCCAGGCAGTGGCCGAGGTGCTCCATTCCCGCTATCCCGGGGCGACCAGCAACGACGTCTCGATGCTGCTGGCGACGCTGTTCAAGGAAGAGCTCGACGCCGACGGCACGCCGATGGACGTGCCCGAGGAGTTCCTCTCCGAGCTGACCAAGGCCACCCAGCCCGGCTACGGCGCGAAGCGGCGAGCGGCGCTCGGCCTCAAGCCCGAATCGAAGGCGACCCCGAAAGCCGCGGGGCTGCCGCCGAAGCTGGCCACCCCTGCCCGCCCCCGGCCCGCGACCAGCCCCGGCGCCAACGTGCACGGCGGCTACCGGCCCAGGAGCATGCCGGCGATGCCGGCAGTCAAAGAGGACACCCAACCCGCGGGCACCAAGCTCGAGCCGATCGAGCAGGAGACCTTCCTCAGGAACAAAGCCGCCAGGGCCGCCTCGGGTCCGACGGGCCGGGTGAAGACAGGGGAACGAAAGGTCACCGCCAGCTCGATTCCGGCGACGAGCGAGGCCACGCCAGCGCCCGCGCCCAGGCCGTTGGATCGCAACCCCAAGGCCGAGCTGACGATCGACACCCCGGAGCTCAAGGAGAAGCGCCAGCGCTTCGTCGTCACCATCGGCGGCGTGGGAATCGGGCTCTCGGTGCTGCTGGTGGTCGCCTACCTCGTCTTCGGCGGAAAGAGGCCCCCCGAGGAGGATCCCAACGCGCCGGTGAAGGTCGAGCTGTGGATCACCTCGGTCCCCGCGGGCGGCAAGGTCTCCGTCGACAACCAGGACTTCGGGCCGGCCCCGGTGAAGACCTCGATCGGCCTGGGGCAGCACGTCGTGGCGGTCACCTCTCCCGGCTTCCGCCCGTGGACCAAGCGCTTCACCGCGACGGCCCACATGGATCAGATCCAGGCCAAGCTGGAGAAGGACGGGCCGATCGCGCCCGTCCCGGAGGTGAAGGACGCCGGCCCCGAGCTGAGCGCGATGCAGGCGGCGGACGTCACCTCGGCGGAGAAGCGCGACGTCCGTTGGCCGCTGCGGCTGTTCGTGCTGCGCACCCGGTACAACGCGCTCCCGCTCGACAAGTACGAGACGGTGCACGCCGAGCTCAACCCCAAGACCACCTACCAGATGTTCACCGAGGGCGGCTACTCGCTGGGCAAGGGGCGCGGGGCGACCTCCAGCATCCTCTACTACCTCGAAGGCGACATGCCGGAGAGCAAGCGGGTCGGCTTCCTCACCACCTCGTCGAAGCTGATCAAGGGCGCCACCGGGATCTACCTCTTCGTCCTCGACGACGACCTGACGGACAACACCGGCAGCCTGAGGGTGGTGATGCGGATCTCGCAGTACGTGGTACCGACGACGATCAACTTCGATCCTCAGAAGAACGCGATCGTCCCCCTGCCCGAGCACCGGTTTCTGCTCTCGAAGCTGAACCCTGCCGCGAAGTACCTGCTGACGATTCGCGACGATGAGGCGGCGACCGGCCCGGGCAAGAC
>JAYVRT010001096.1:0-2967 GCA_043776025.1 Archangiaceae bacterium
CGCTTCCACAGCGCGGTCTTTTTCTCTTCGGCCATGGGGTCAGTTCTTCAGGTGGTAGGTGGCGACGGTGACCCAGGCGGTGAGGGTCTCGTCTTTCAGCCGCGGCTCGATGCGCAGGTACTTCACCCGCACCAGGCCCGGACCGGCCTCGACGCCGGCGAGGAAGTCGACGAAGCGGTTGAGCGCGATGTCGGTGAGGGTGAACTCGGCGGAGCTCTCGACGATCTTGTCGTCGATGGCGACGTCGGCCTTGGGGTTGATGCTGGGGATCGAGATCCCCGCCTTGTTCCCCTTCTCCTCGAGGTAGCTGATCAGCCGCACGTTGCTCTGCGCCAGGCGCTGGGTCATCGCGTCCTGCACGCCCTTCGCCTCGCGGTAGGTGGCGGCGAGGTCCTGGACTTCCTGCAGGCGCGCCAGCTTCCCCGCGGTGCGGGTACGAATCGAGTTGGCGCTGCTGGAGAAGCTGAAGGTGACGACGAAGAGCGCGACGAGGATCGCCGCCCCGATGCCGCCAGCGACCATCTTCTGCTCGCGCGACGAGAGGGTGGCGAACGAGCTCTGGAGGTTGTTGATCAACGCCCGGATGGAGTCCATCAGCTCTGCCCCTCGCCCGGGCACTCGATCTGCACGTCGAGCCGGAAGTTCACCCGGGTGCCGTCCTTGTTCTTCTCCACCTTGCCCCCGTTGACCTCCTTGAAGCACTTGAAGGTCTTGAGCGCGGTGATCAGATCCTCCATCTGCTTGCTCGAGGCCGCTTCGCAGCGGACGTTGATTCGATCGAGGTCGACGGTGATCGCGTCCATCGTCACCGGCAGGTCGGCGGGGATCCGGCTGGTGAACTCGGCGAGGAGGTTGACCGCGCTGCGCGTCGGAATGCCCGCCGCCGGGCTCTCCTTGCCCCGCAGCATGTTCAGCGCCTTGTCGAAGCTCTTCTCGCAGGTGCCGAGCACCCGCTGGGTGACGTCGCAGAGCACCTGGTCGACCTGCTTCTCCCGGCGCTCGAGCACCACGTTGCGCACCACCCCGCCGGTGATCAGCAGCACGAAGAGGATCAGCCCGAAGGTCGCCAGCTGGCCGATCTTGTCCCGCATGAAGTCGAAGTCGCTCTTGAAGGCGTGCTCGCCCCGGCGCAGGTTGAAGCGGGGTGCCTTCGCGCCCGACAGCTGGCCGCGCAGCGCCAACGCGAAGGCCTGGGAGGCCACCGGCGCCGACTTCGCGGTGATCGCCGCCTTCGTCTCCTCGGGCAGCGGGAGCAGCTGCACCGGGACGCCGAGGTCGCGCTCGAGCTGCACGTCGAGCCCGGTGAGCAGGGCAGTGCCGCCGCAGATGAAGACCTTCTCGATCGTCCGCCGCGTCTTCGCGGTGTACGACTTGAGCGTCGGCCGCAGCTCGCGCAGCACCGGCTGCAGCCCGCGAAGGAACGCCCCCGACGCGCGCTCGGCGTCGGCGCCCGCCGCGGCCTCGCCGACGGCGCCGTGCTCCTCCTTCCACTTCTCCGCCTCGCCCAGGGGGATCTTGAACTCGATCGCCAGCGCCCGGGTGAGCGCCGCGCCGCCGCCGGTGAAGGTGCGGGCGTGCTCGATGCCCGAGCCGGGCCGGCCGATGGCGACGCAGACGCGCTCGTGGCCGAGGTCGACGATCGCCACCGCCGCCTCGGGGTTCTCGGGCAGCTGCGCCGCCGGCAGCGAGGCGAGCAGGCTCTGGTAGACGAGGCCGGGGTGGGTCACCACCTTGGGCTCGACCTTCGCTTCCTTCAAGCTCGTCAGCAGGGTGGACAGCTCGTCCTTCTTCACCACCCCGACCACCAGCTGGCTTCCCTTCTCGTCGCTGCTGGCGACCTGGTAGTCCCAGACCGCCTCCGACAGATCGAACGGCAGCTGGCTCTCGACCTCGAAGCCTAAGGTGGCCTCGATCTTCTTCGGGTCGCTGAACGGCATCGCCAGCTGGTGGGTCGCCAGCGACGGGCCGGGCAGGGCGACGACGACGGTGTCCGCGCCGAACGGGCCCTTGGTCAGCAGCTGGGGGATCGCCGCCTTGATCCGCTCGAGGCGCTCTCCCTCGCCGCAGCGGACCTCGCCGTAGCCGATGGTGGAATAGCCCCGGAGGTTGGTCTCGAGGACCACCGCCTTGACGCTGTAGCTACCCAAATCGAGGCCGAGGATGCGCGCCATCGGTTACTCCTCCTTCCAATAGACGATGCGGCCCAGCCCGTCGTCGAGGCGGATCACCGCGGTCAGGGTGCGGGTGACGTCGCCGGCCTCGCCGGTGACCTTGATCCGGTAGGTGGTCGACTTGTCGCCGATGACCCGGTTGCCCTGGACGTTGGCGGCAATCGAGGCGTCGATCGGCACTCCGGCCGCCTTGACGATGTTGATGAAGTCCGCCGCGCCCATGCCGAACATCGGCATCACCCGGGTCATCCGGATCTTCTTGATCAGGGTGTCGATGAACACCGGATCATCCAGGCGTGGGTCGCGGCGCAGCGGGTCGGCGATCGACCGGATCGCCATCTCGAGGAGAATCGGATCATCGGTGTTGATGTTCATCTTGCTGTTCTTGTCGGGGAAGACAGTGAGCTTGTCTCCGAACGCCGCCATGAACCGGTCGTTGAAGCCGTGCACCAGGTACAGCTCGTCGAAGCTGTCGAAGCTGGCGTTCTTCGCTTTGTAGCGGGGCTCGAACTTGTTGTAGCTGTAGTTCTCGTCGGCGAATCCCTTGACGAAGGCCTCGCCCTGGCCCGAGAGGTTCAGCTGCGAGCCGACCTCGTCGTCGTCCATCCAGTCGCGCAGCGCGATCACCACGTCGGTAGGGACGACCTTCTCCTTGTTGCTGTCTTCCTTCTCGAAGAGGAACTCGTACTTCTTGTCCCCGAAGGTCATCAGCGCTTGGAGCATCGCCACCTTCTCGGTGAGCGCGCCGGCGTTGAGGCGGAGCACGTTCATCTTCTCTTCTTCGTCGGAGAGCACG
>JAYVRT010001097.1:0-10035 GCA_043776025.1 Archangiaceae bacterium
CGCGGCGCCCTCGAAGGGCGCCTTCCTCGTCCGCTTCATCCGAAACCATTTTCCGCACCGCCGAGTCGAGCGGGTCCGAGACCTGACGCAGTAGTGCTAAGAGCCCGAGGTCGGATGACTCGAACGGGTCTCGCGGTCGAGGTGTCCCGCGAGCGAGGCGCGCGACGCTGACGCACTGCTCGGTGGGAAGGGGGATCGCAAGCAAGTGGGCGGGGCCGGATCGGGCGGGAGAACGATCGGGCAACCCGGTCTGCGGCCCCGCTTCGGCCGCTCACCGCAGCGTCGCGACGGAATTCGCCCAGAGACCGCGAAGATCGAACGAGGCGGGCGTAACCGACCAGCGATAACGAACGGTCGAAAGGCAATCCAGGCGCGATCAGCGGAGGGGTCAGATCTTCCGCAGCGCCGCGAGCGCGGCGGTGGTGCTGTGGTTCTTCGGATCTCCGGCGACCGCGACCCGGCCGCCGTAGGCGAGCACCTCGTCCCTCTCGGGGATTGTCTCTGGCGTGTATTCGGTGCCCTTGACGTGCACGTCTGGCTGGAGGGCGCGGATCACGCCGCGCACATCCGGGGCGTCGAAGACGACGACGTAATCGGTGCAACTGAGCGCGCAGAGCAACTCGACGCGCTCGTCGGCCGGGACGACGGGGCGCCCGGGCCCCTTGTACGCCCGGGTGCTGGCGTCGGAGTTCACCGCCACCACCAGGACCTCGCCGAGTGCCTTCGCACCCTCGAGGTAGCGCAGGTGGCCGACGTGGAGCAGGTCGAAGACGCCGTTGGCGAGGACGACCTTCTTCCCCGAGCCTCGCAGCTGGGTCACCAGCGCCTCGAGCGAGCGCTGCTTGGTCACCTCAGCTCCGCGAGCAGCTCGGTGGGGATGACGGTAGCGGTTCCCGGCTTCTGCACCACCAGCGCCCCGGCGATGTTCGCCAGCCGTGCGGCGTCGGGAAAAGACGCGCCGGCACCGAGCGCGAGCGCGAACGAGGCGATCACCGTGTCTCCGGCGCCGGTGACATCGACCGCGTCGGTGCCCCCGTGCACCGGAATGAAAACCCCGGGCCGGTGGCGCTCGAAGACGGCCATCCCGCGCATGCCCCGGGTGACGAGGAGCGCCTTGCAGCCGAGCAGCCCGAGGGCCTTCTTCGCCGCCGCGGCCAGCTGCTTCTCCGAGCCGACCGGCAGTCCAGTGAGCGCCGCGAGCTCCGGCTCGTTGGGCTTGCAGACGGTGACGCCGGTGAGGCTGGAGAGCGCGTAGCGGGAGTCGGCGCAGACGATGCCGCCCTTCCGCGCCCAGGCGGCGAGCACCGCACGGGTCTCGTCGCAGATCACCCCGGCCCCGTAGTCGCTGATCACCGCGACGTCACACTCCTGGAGCCCGACCTTGACTGCCTGGGCGAGGAGCTTGCGCGCACGCGGGGGCAGCGCGCCCTGCGAGCCGCGGTCGATGCGCAGCATCTGTTGGCGGGTGGTGCTCATCCCGCCGGCGAGGATCCGCGTCTTGGTCTCGGTAGCGATCTGGGAATCGACGGTCGCCATCAACCAGATGTGAGCGGCATCGAAGCGCTTCTTCAGCTTGCCGCCCATCTCGTCCGCACCGAGCGCTCCGACGGCGGTGACCTTCCCCCCCAGGCTCTGCGCGTTGGCCGCCGCGTTGGCGGCGCCACCGAGCTTCACCTCTTCGCGCTCGTACCGGACGATCAGCACCGGCGCCTCGCGGCTGACGCGCTCGGTCTGGCCGTAGAGGTAGTGATCGGCGACCAGGTCCCCGACCACCAAAAGCCGCACCTTCGAGAAGGCGTTCACCGTCTGGGTCAAGCCTTGGGGCACGGCGCTGCTTCTGTCACGCACGCCCTTGCCCCTCAAGTCCGAGCCCGCGCAGCAGGCGTTCGCGGCCCTCGAGCACTTCGACGTCGAGGACCATCGGGGCGGCGAACCCCGGGGGAAGGCGCTGGACGTCTTTTTCGGTGGTGACCAGCCGGGCCGCATGGTCCTTCGCCGACCGTTCGACCCGGGTCAGCTCGGCGGCGGTGAAGCGGTGGTGGTCGCTGAAGAAATGGGCGGCGACGACGCGGGCCCCCAGCTGGGTGGCGGTCGCGGCCACCGACGACGGGCGGGCGACGCCGGTGACCACCACCACCGGCTGGCCCGCCAGCTCGGGCATCGGCCGCACCCGGTGAACCGCGCGGACCTCGTTCGGGTGCAGCGGCGGGCGCGGCCTCCCGTCGGCGGCAGCGCGGCGCCAGAGCATCGACGCCCGCTCGAGCCCGCGCGGCGATTCGCGCAACGGCCCCCACGGCAGCAGGTGCCCAGTGCCGAGCAACACCTCGTCGTCGATCACCACCAGGTCGAGGTCACGGGCGAGCGATCGGGCTTGAAAGCCGTCGTCGAGGATCAACCACTGGCAGCCCTCGGAGTGCGCCGCGGTGGCGCTGCGGATTCGATCCGCTCCAACGTAGAGCCGCACCCCGGGGCAGCGCTGGGCGATCAGCCGGGGCTCGTCTCCTGCCTCTTCGACGGAGGGCAGCGTGCCCGAATCAAAAGCCAGTGGCGCCGAGGCGGTGCGCCCGTAGCCCCGGGAGAGGACGCCGACCCGGAGGCCGTTGGCCTGGCCCAGCTGGGCGAGGAAGATCGCCACCGGCGTCTTTCCCGCGCCACCGACGTTGAGGTTGCCGACGGAGATCACCCGCGCACCCTCGACCCGGTGGCCCCCCGGAGCCAGACGCCGGCGTGTGGCGCTGGCCGCGCGAAACACCGCCGAAGCCATGGCGAGCGCAGGGGTGGCGAGGGCGTGCGAGAGGTTGCGATCTCCCTGCGGGTACCAGAGGCGCTCGAGCCAGGGCCGCATCGGTCACTTCGCGCGGACGCGGCCGTAGAGTTCGAGCACCTGGGCGGCGACTTGATCGGGGGTGGGCAGCGTCAGGCTCTTCCGCGTCCCCAAGAGCGAAGCCTTCGCCACCGCCTCGGCCTCGAGTGGAACGATCTCGTCGGCGATCTCCTTGAGCGCCCCCTCGTCGGCGGCGAGGACCCGCACCCCGCAGGCGCGGGCCTGGGCGGCGGCGCGGCCGGAGTAGTCGTTGCCCAGCCCGAACACCCAGACCTCGTCGAACGCCTGCTGCCAGCGGACGAAGTCGGGCCCCGGCTGATAGCCGGGGAAGGTGACCGCCGGGGAGATGCCGCGCGAGAGTACCCTTGCGCGGAGCACCGCTCCGAGCTGACCGTCGCCGATCAGCACCAGATGGGCGTCGGGGCGTTCGCGCCGGACGAGCGCGAAGGCGTCGATGCCGACGTCATGGCGACGCGAGGCCTGGAAGGTGGACACCATCCCGATCAATGGCGCGCCGGCGACGCCCAGCTCGCGGCGCAACGCCTCGCGGTCGCGGTGTGGCTTGAACGCAGGTGCGACGAGCGCGGGGAGCACCATACAGCTGGCCGGGGCGAGCTGATCGGCGAGGGCCTGGGTCGGCACGGTCCACCCGTTGGCCCGGGGCGTGCTCCACCTCAGGGACCGCGGCGCATGAATCGACCGCACCACCGAGGCCATCGCCGGCCGGCCAAAGAAGGCGACGGTGTGATCGTGGCTGAAGTGGCAGTGGATCAGATCCACCTCGAAGTGCTTCAGCAGCCGCACGTCGCGCCAGACGGCGCCGGGCGAGCTCTTCACCGAAAGCTCGAGATCACGTTGGTCGAGCAGCCCCATCGTCTCGAAGTAGGGCAGCGAGACCTCTTCGCTCGACACCTCGTGGCGCCGTCGATCGATCGCGACCAGGACGTCGTGCCCAAGGCGGCGCTGGGCGTCGGCGAGGAGCGCGACCCCTTCTGCTGGACCGCTCCAGGCAGGACTGGAGAGGGTGTGAAGAATCCGCACGGTCGCCTGTCCTACGCGGGTTCGAGCAACGCGACCAGACAATCGACGTTGCGCTCGCTCGCGCCCGAGACCTGGCGCACCGCGCCCTGGGCGAGAATGCCGAGCTCGCGCAGTTCGTCGGGCTGGGAGAGCAGCTCGGCCACCACGCGGTGGAGGTGGTCCGCGTCGTTGACCTGAATCCCGCCGCGGCCAACGAGCACTTGCACACTGTCGCGGAAGTTCTCCATGTGCGGCCCGAAGAGCACCGGGCGCCCCTGCGCCGCCGGCTCGAGGATGTTCTGCCCCCCACGCGTGGTGAAGGACCCTCCGACGAAGACGAAGGTGGCGAGCCGGTAGGCGCGCGCGAGCTCCCCGATGCTGTCGAGGATCACCACCCGGGCGCCCTCGGGGTTCCCCTTCGAGCGCAACCCGGCGTTGAGACCCGCCTCGTTCGCGAGCGCGACCAGCCGATCGGCTCGGTCGATGTACCGGGGAGCGATCACCAACCGCAGGTCGGGGAACTCACGCAGCAGGCGGCGATAGACGTCGAGGAGAAGCTCCTCCTCGCCCTCGTGGGTGCTGCCGGCGATCCACACGCGGGCGCCGGCCGGAAGGTTGAACGCCCTGCGCAACGAGACGTCTTCCTCCGGCTCGCGCAGAGGCACGAGGGCATCGAACTTGGTGTTCCCGGTGACCTTGACCCGGCCACGGGCGGCGCCGAGGCTGAGGACGCGCTCGGCCTCGTCGTCTTCACGCATCAGGAAGAGGTCGACATCGGCCAGCGGGTTCCCCGCGGCGGCAAAGAGCGCGCGGTAACGGCCCAGGTGGGTCGGGGAGAAGCGGCCATTGGTGAGCGCGATCTTCGCGCCGAAGCGGTGGGTGGCCCGGATCAGGTTCGGCCAGATCTCGGTGTACTCGAGCACCAGCAGCGACGGGCGTACCGCGCGCACCGCCCGGCGGGTGGCGCCCCACAGGTCCCAGGGGGCATAGATCACGGCGTCGACTTTGCCGGCGAGGCGCTCACGCGCCATCAGGTAGCCGGTGTTGGTGATCGTCGAGATGATGATCCGCGCGTGCGGAAAGCGTGCCCGCAGGCGATCGATCATCGGCGCCAGCGCGAGCAGATCACCGGCGCTCGCCCCGTGCAGCCACAGCCGGGGGGCGCCGTCCGCCGGCAGGTCACCAGGCCCAAAGATGCCCAGGCGCTGCCACAGCCCGTCCCGGGTCTTCCGGTGCAGGCAGAGCACCGGGAGCGCGAGCGCGAACACGACGTAGCTGAGCAGAATGTAGATCGCGCGCACGCAACGCGAAGGTGGCCGATCGCGCCTCGGGCGGCAACACAATCACCGCGGCTGGCTGCGGCTACGGCTTGGGGCCGGGGTTGGCGAAGTCCGCCTTGAACTGGTCCTGCGCGTCTTTGACCAGGCTGGGGTCGCCGAGCACCTCGCCCACCTCGCGGTTGGCGCCCAGGCCGCCGCCGGTGAAGTTCTGCGACCCGATGAACACCTGAGTCTCGGTGATCACCGTCTTCGCGTGGAGGTAGCTCTGGGTGAGGTACCCGGCGTCGATCCCCGCGGCGCGCAGTTGCTTGATCGTCGCCTCATTCTTGGGAGGCATGTGCGGAATCGGCTGCACCCCGAGGAGCACCTTGACGTCGACTCCGCGCTGCTTCGCCGCGATCAGGTGGGCGATGGTGTCCGGGTCGCTGAGCGACTGGTTCTCGACGTAGAGGGTCTTCTTCGCGGCATCGATCACCTTGAGCACCGAGGAGACCGCGTTGTCCGGCGTCACCACCAGGTTCTTGAAGTCGGCCGGCTTCGTCGGCATGCGCGCCCAGTCGGCGTTGAACAACCCGCCGGCCTCCTTGAGGCTGACGGCGCGGGTGTCCTCGATCCAGAAGTCGCGGGTGTTGACCTCGGTCGCCTCGTTGCCGCCCAGGCCGTAGCGGACCATGTTGCCGCTGCCGATCATCAGTTCCTTGGAGTCGATCAGCATGAACTTCGCGTGATCGACGTTGTGGTGCGTATCGAACTGGGGCGGCGTCGGCTGGACGTCGATCCCCGCGGCGAAGAGTTCCTTCTGCACCGCCGGGTAGTTCGCCGAGCCGACCGTCTTCGGCTCGAGCATCACCCGGACCTTGACCCCGCGCTTCGCCGCGTCCTTGAGCGCGTCGATCACCCCGCGATCGCCCACCTGGTAGATCTCGAGATCGATCGTCTTCGTCGCGGAGTTGATCGCGTTGAGGATCGGCGCCGACGTCGCCCCCGGCATCTGGTGCACCTTGACCTTCTCCGGGGGCAGCAGCCCCCTATGCACGTCGCCGTTGAGCTTCACCCTCAGCGCGTCGGCGAACGCCTTCTTCTGTGCCGCGACCTTGCCCGGATCCGTGGTGAGCGCCGCGGGGGCCTCACCGCTGACGGGGTCGAGCTTGCCACCGACGAAGGAGGTGCTGTCCGAGATCCCGGCGCGCTCGGGGAGCGTCGCGTGTTTGTTCACCGCGATTTCGATGCCGTCGTCGCTCATCCGGAGCACCGAGAGCACCTGCGCCGGATCGAGCCGCGCCTTCGGGCTGAGCACGAGGTGAACATCGACCCCCCGCTGCGCGGCGGCGATCAGCTTGTCCATCACCTCGTTGGGCGGGACCTCGGCCATGTGGACGTAGAGGGTGGTCTTCGCCTTGTCGATCAACCCGCCGAGGGCGGGCAGCGTGCCGGTGCCGTGCGTCGTCGGGGTGGTGACGGTTCCCCCGGTTCGAAAGTCGCTGCCGTTGGCCGGCGCGGGGATGCCGCCACCCGGAGCCGGCTTCACCGGCCTGGCGGGAGTGGTGCCGCCTGCGGGCTTCGCGGGTTTCGCAGGCTTCGCGGGATGACCACCGATTCGAATCACCATGGGACTCCCGTGAGCGGACGCGGCGCGAGCCTAGCCCCAAAGGCCGTCCCGGCTCCGCGCGAATTGGTGCGTGCTGACTAAGTAATGGACGGGTGTTGCCGGTGCCAGAGTGCCGCGTAGCGGCCGCCGCGCGCGAGCAGCCCTGCGTGGGTTCCGGACTCGATCACCCGGCCGCCCTCGAGGACTACGATTTGATCGGCCCGAGCGATCGTCCAGAGCCGGTGGGCGATCACCAGCGCAGTGCGGCCCAACAGCGCTTGATCGAGCGCCCGCTGGACCTGCGCCTCTGCCTGGGGATCGAGGCTGCTCGTCGCCTCGTCGAGCAACAGCACCGGCGCGCCCGACAGCAGCGCCCGGGCGAGGCACAGCCGCTGCCGCTGGCCCCCGGAGAGCGTGACGCCGCGCTCCCCCACCTGCGTCTGGTAGCCGTCGGGGAGCGCGGTGATGAACCCGTGGGCGTCGGCGGTGCGGGCCGCCGCTTCGAGCTGGGCGTGCGAAGCGCCCGGCCGGGCAACCTTCAGGTTCTCGGCGATCGTCGCGGCGAAGAGCAGCGGCTCCTGGGTGACGAGGGCAAACTGGGCGCGGACGCTCTGCAGGGTGCAGCCGCGGGCGTCGGCGCCGTCGAGCAGCACCCGCCCCGCCTGCGGCGCCTCGAAGCCGAGGAGCAGCGACGCCACGGTCGACTTCCCGCTGCCGCTCTCACCGACGAGCGCGGTGATCTTCCCCGCCGGGATCTCAAAGCTGACGTCTTCGAGGGCCGGGCGATCGCCCCAAGCGAAGCGCAGCCCCTCGAGGCGCACGCCCTCGCCGAGCTGCGCCTGCGCCGTGCCGCGGGGGCCGCTCGGGGGCAGCGCGAGGACCGCATCCAGCCGCTCGAGCGCGGCGCCGGCGGCGACCCCGAACTGGCTCACCTTCCCCAGGTCCTTCGCCGGTTGGTAGAGCAGGACGATCGCCGCGAGGAACGACAGCAACGCGTCGGGCGCCACCGCCTGCGTCGAGAACGAGAACGCGAGCACCGCGGCGATCGCCGCCGCGGCAAGCAGCTCCATCAGCGCCGGTACGCCCGCTCTCGCCCAGGCCGCGCGGGCGAGCGCGAGGTTGAGGGCGCGGGCCCGGCCTTCGAAGCGCTGCAGCTCGGTCGCTTCGGCCCCGAAGGCCTGCAGCGTCTTCAGCGCGCCGACCCCTTCCTGCACCTGCCCGGCGAGCGCCCCCACCTGGGCCTGGGCCGCGCGAACCTGCCGCAGCAGCGCCTGGGTGAGCCGCCACGCGGGCCAGACCGCCACCGGCACGGCGACCAGCGCGAGCAACGCGAGCTTCCACGACAGCGACACCGCGACCCCGACGAGGATCAGGATCTGCATCGTGTCGCGAAGCCAGGAGGCGACGGTGTAGGTCGCAGCCAGCTCGACCGCGGCGACGTCGGTGGTGAAGCGGCTGAGCAGATCGCCCGAGAGCCGCTCCGACAGCTGCAGCGGCGAGAGCGCGAGGTAGCGTTCGAACAGCGTCTGCCTCAGGTCGACCACCACCCGTTGTCCGTAGAGCCCGACGAAGTAGAACTGGCCGAGGTAGCCGACCCCCTTGATCGCTCCAATCGCGACCAGCACCGCGGGGAGCCACCACAAGAGCCGCTCGCGGGGCCAGGCCGCTGCCTCGGGCCAGAGCGCGAAGACCCTTTCCAGCCCCGCGGTGCCGCCGGTGAGGAGGAACCTCAGCGCCGGCCCGAGGAGCCAGGCGTAGGCGCCGGTGGTGAGGCCGACGATCGCCATGCAGGCGAAGGACACGGCGAGCAGGCGCAGGTGGGGCCGGCCGAGTTGCCACAGACGGTTCAAGGGGGGCGCACTTTACATGGTGGGCCGCCGACGGTACGCGTCGCCCGTGGAGCGCGCGCAGCCGTGGGTGATGGTGGTGGCCGGCGAGGCGTCGGGCGACCAGCACGCCGCAGGGGTCGTCGCCGAGCTCAGGGCCCGGAATCCCGGCTTCCGCTTCTTCGGCATGGGTGGCCCACAACTGCGCGCGCAGGGCGTGGAGCTCACCCACGGAGCAGACGAGATCTCGGTGATGGGGCTCGTCGAGGTGCTGCCGAAGGTGCCGCGCATCTGGCAGGTGCTCCACCAGTTGGTCCGCGAGGCCGCGCTGCGGCGCCCCGCGGTGGCGCTGCTCGTCGACGTCCCCGACTTCAACTTAAGACTCGCGAAGCGGCTGAAGCGGCTCGGGATCCCGATCGCCTGGTACGTCGCGCCGATGGCATGGGCGTGGCGGGAGAGCCGGGTGCGCCAGCTGGCCGAGCGGGTCGATCTGCTCCTGTGCATCCTCCCCTTCGAGGAGAAGTTCTTTCGAGATCGGGGGGTCGCCGCGACCTTCGTCGGCAGCCCGGTGCTCGAGCAGCTGCCCCCGCTGGCGCCGGCCGCGAAGTTTCGCGCGGGCCTCGGGCTGGCGCTCGACCGGCCGACGCTGGCGCTGCTGCCGGGGAGCCGGCGCGCCGAGCTGCAACGGCTGCTGCCGGTGATGGTCGAGGTCGCACGGCGTCAGCAGGCGCTGCACCCGGGGCTCCAGGTCGTCGTCCCGATCGCCCCCGGGCTTCCCCGCAGCGCCGTCACCGAGGCCTTCGACGGCAGCGGCGTCGTCCCCGCCTTCGTCGACGGGAAGGCACCCGAGGCGGTAGGGGCGAGCGACGTCTGCGTCGTCGCCTCGGGAACGGCCACCCTGGAAGCCGGGCTGATGCGCCGGCCGCTGGTGGTGATCTACCGGCTCTCCCCGCTCACCTACCTGATGGCCCGCGCCCTGGTGCGGCTGAAACACTTCAGCCTCGTCAACCTGCTCGCCGAACGAGCGGTGGTGCCCGAGCTGCTTCAGGGTGCGGTCACTCCCGAAGCGATCGTCGAGGCGCTCGAGCCGCTGTGGCACGGACCCCGCCGAGATCAGATGCTGGCGGGGCTCGACGAGGTGCGCTCGAAGCTGGGAGTGCCAGGCGCCGCCGGCCGCGCGGCCGAGGCGGTGCTGGGGGTCATTTTTCCTCGCTGATGAAGTTGACGCTCACCTCGGCGGTCTCGCCCGGCTTCACCTCGACGCTGCGCACGAGCTTCTTCTTGTTTTCGTCGTTGATGACCGTGACCGTGTGCTTCCCCTCAAAGGCGTCGACGTCGGCAATGCTCGTGCCGGTCCGGATCACCTTCCCGTCAATTGCCACCGTGCCGAACGGCTCGACGTGCACCACCAGCTTGCCCGTCTTCAGCACCCACCCCCAGTCCCTCTTCTCTCCGGGAGCGAGGGTGAAGGTGCTGGTGCGTTTCTTCCCCAGGTCG
>JAYVRT010001098.1:0-2967 GCA_043776025.1 Archangiaceae bacterium
CGAATCAGATGAACCGCTGGTTCAACCACCAGGGCCCGGCGAACGGGTGGCACGCGGTCTCGGCGGCCGAGGCCCAGCGGATGGCGAACGGCGGTCACGCGGTGGTCGCGAGCTGGGACAACACGCGTGGGGCCCACGGCCACATCGCGATCGTCCGCCCCGGAGCAATGGGCGCGGGCGGGCCGCGCATCGCCCAGGCCGGGGGACACAACTACAACGACGCGTCGGTGCGCCAGGGCTTCGGCCGGCACACGCCGCAGTACTTCGTTCACGACTGAAAAAGCGCTTCACGCCCCAGCCGGCGGTCGAAACTCCCCCATCCCGACTGCCCAGCCCATCGAGTACCGGGCGTTGACCTCGCAGCGGGGCTGGAAGTGGAGTTCGCCGTCGGGCGCGCGCCAGCGAAAGGCATCGAGGCCGAAAGGGCCGAAGTAGCCGAGCGCTCCCAATGCCTTCGCGGTGGCTTTCGTCTGCTCGGTCAGCGCGGCGCGCTCGGCGGCCGTGAGCGCGCCCGGCGCCGCGCGGGTGGTCGAGACCCACGCGCCGGAGGAATCGATGTTCGACACCGCCGGCTCGCCGAGCACCAGCGCCCCGTCGGCGGCGAGCCAGGCGTGAAGCGAGCAGTCGAGCTCGCGGACGACGAAAGGCTCGATCTGCAGACCGTCTCCCGAGCGCAGCGCCGCTTCGATCCACTGGCGGTCGACGGCGCCCAACTCGCGGCCCGGCGCGATCTTCCTGCGGCCCCGGCCGGCGTAGGCGAGCGGCCGCTTGAGCAGCCAGTTGTTCTGCGTCGAGACGCGCTTCAAGAGCGCCGCGTCGCCGAGGACGTCGAGCAGCTCTTCCACAGTCTGGACGAAGCGCGCGCCGGGCAGCGCCTGCCCGAGGCCCTGGGAGAAGCGGCGGTGGTTGGCTTCGCGGAGGACCTGCGCCGAGGGCGCGGGCGGCACCGTGAGCCCGGCGCGCTGAAGCTGCGCGCACGCCCACTGCGTCGGGCACCACGCCCTGCCCCACTTCGCCCGCGGCGGCGATGTGGGCTCAGCCGCCGGCCAGAGCACCTCGTCGCCGGGACGCAGCAGCCGCCTGAGCAGGGGCAGCAGACTGAGCGCCCGGGCGCGAATGGCGTCGGTCGGCGTGTGCGGCCCGCCCCTCGACAGCTCGTCTTCGGCGTCGAGGTTGAACACCCACGCGACCGGTTCCTGGTTCAGGACTTTCCCTCGGGGCCGGCGCTCCAGCCGATGAGGCCGGCGAGGAACTCCTCCGAGTACCCGGCCCGCCGGCGCGCCTCGAGGTTGAGCGGCATCCCCCGCGCCATCACCGGGCTGATCGGCGCCGGCAAATAGGTGCGCCACTTGTCGAAGGCGACGTCGCCGGTGAACACCCCGAACCAGTGCAGCGCGAACGCGGTGTGTGGCACCTCCTCCTCGACGATCTGCGCCTGGATCTCGGCGGCGCACGTGTCGCCCGCTGCTGCGAACGCCGCCGTGTACCGAGCCCCGTGATCAAGGTTGGCGCCCTCGAACGCGATCCCCAGGCGCGCGAGGAAGTGAGCGGGCGTCACGTCTCCCACCGGCACCCTCCTCCAAAACCAATCGTTGACCGGGAAGCTGCCGAACGGGTGCCCCAAGGTCAGCAGATGATCCCGGTAGAGCTGCAGGTGACGGACCTCGTCGCGGCAGATCGACAGCAGGCCCTTTCGAAACGGCAGCGGCGTCGAGGGGAAGGCGAGCAGCGCCCACGCCATCAACTCCGCGGCCTGCAGCTCGTGGTGCAGGAAGGTGTGCAGCACCTCGGCGCGGCGCTCGGGCAGCTGCACCTTCGGGGTCTTCTTCTTCCGCTCCCGCGCCACCAGTTCCGGCGGCCGCCCGGGCACGAGGAGCACCCGCGCTTCGGCCTTCTCGGCCCAGGTGGCGGGAGGCGCGGGGGGATCGAGCTTGTCCTTCAGCCGCGTCGAGGTGACGAAGTCGTACGCCCACTGCTCGACGGTGCCCATGCCGACGTCTATAGCCTTCAGCCGCGGCGTTTCGGAGCAGGCACTCGCCATGTATGGGCCGCTTGGAGTCGAGCGCCTCGGGGCCGACCTTCCGTTGCGCAGCCGGGGGCGGCGGTGCGGCCTTGAAGCCTCCACTCTGGATGCGTCAGAGCCCGGGGATGGGTATCGGCGCATAGGAAGCGTTCGCCGCGGCCATCGAGCCGAGCTGGCCCTGAGCGTTGTTGCCCCAACACCACACCCCGCCGTCGGCGTCGAGCGCGCAGCTGTGCTCCGTTCCGCACGCGAGGGCGACCGCGGCCACGGGCAGGCTGACCGTCCCACTGTGAGATCCGTTGACGGGCGCACCGAGTTCGCCTGCCCAGTTGATGCCCCAGCAGCGAACCCCACCGTCGGCGAACGCGGCGCAGGCGTGGGTCATACCCGCCGCGACATCGACAACGTCTCGCTCGAGTCCCGGCGTCACCTGCGGCGTCGACGCGGTGAAGTCACCGGCGTCAGGGTCAATCACGCTCGACTGGTTCGAGCCCCAGCACCGAACAGCCCCGTCGAGGTAGAGCCCACAGCCGAAGGTGCCCCCGACCGCGAGCTTCACCGGCTTGCCCACGGCCGTCGCCTGCATTGGGCTGGGCGCGCCGCTGCCCCAGCACCAAATGACCCCGGCGCGGCTGGCGGAGCAGCCGAAGTACAGGTTCATGAAGACCGCGTCTGCGGGTGGCATGGCGAGGCGGGTGATCATGTTGGGGGCTGCCGGCCCCAGTCCCAGGTCCGAGCGGCCAAAGCAATCCACCGCGCCGGCAGTCGTCAGAGCGCAGGTGACATCGTTGGAAGCAGCGACCCGCGCGTAGCCCGCGTCGGCGACGCGACGCTGGAACGGCCCTCCGGCGTCGGTGCTCGGATCCACCTTGTTGTATTGGTTGTCACCCTGGCACCACAGCTCTGAGCTGGGAGTGACGAAGCAGAGGTGGGAGGACCCCGCG
>JAYVRT010001099.1:0-10016 GCA_043776025.1 Archangiaceae bacterium
GCCGAGGTCTTCGTCACCCGCCCCTCGGGCGCGGTCGACAAATACCCGGCGCGCGCCGACCGCGGGTCGGTGTGCGCGACGATCGACCTTCCCACCGACGGGCGCCACACCGTCGAGGTGCTCGCGCGCGGCGATCGCGGGCCGCAGGTGGCGGCGCTGTTCTTCGTCCAGGTCGGCGCCGCGACCGCGAAGGAGGCCCCGGTGGCCGAGCGTGAGCCGGCGACCCTGGAGGAGGCGCGGGGCCGGGTGCTGCTGCGCATCAACGGGCTGCGGGTGGCGAGCACGGTGAGCCCGGTGGCGCGCGACTTCGAGCTCGACTCGGTGGCGCAGGCCTACGCCGAACGGCTGGCGAAGGAGAACTTCTTCGCCCACGTCGCCCCCGACGGCGAGGATCTCAAGGCCCGGCTCCACCGCGCCGACTACCGCTACAGCGCCGCGGGAGAGAACCTTGGCCTCGCCGCCGGCCCGCTCGCCGCCCACTTCTCGATCGAGCACAGCCCCGGCCACCGCAAGAACCTGCTCGACCCCGCCTACACCCGCGCCGGGGTCGGCGCGGCGAAGAACTCGCTGGGCCAGTCACTGGTGGTGGAGATCCTCGCCAACCCGCTCGAGGCGCGCGGCGATGAGGACCCCGCGGCGGAGGCGATCCGCGCCCTGGTCGAGGCTCGCAAGCACAAGGGCCTGGCCCCGCTGGTCCGCACCGAGGTGCTCGATCAGCTCGCCGCCGCCCACGCCCAGCGAGCGCTGGAGCTCAACACCCCCAAGGCGAAGCTGCCCGGAGAGAACCTCCACGACCGCGTCTTCGCCGCCCGGGACGATCTGAAGAGCACCTCGGTCGACTTCTTCGTCACCGAGAGCCCGGCCCTGGTGGTCGACTCGAAGAACCTCTTCGACCCCCGGGCGACCCTGGTGGGAATTGGCGTCGCGAAGGGCGACTCGCCGACCTATGGTTCGGGCAAGTTCTGGATCGTGATCATCTACGCCTCCACACTCGAATGACCCACCCCGGCCCCAAGCGCATTCTCCTCGTCGACGACGACGCGCTGGTGCTCGGCATCGCCGGCGATCTGCTGCACATCGGCGGCTACGCGGTGCAGTTGCTGATGTACCCGACCCTCACCGTCCCCACCGCGCAGCAGTTCAAGCCGGACCTGATCATCCTCGACATCAACATGCCGGTGCTCAGCGGCCGCGAGGTGGCCAGCAGCCTCAAGGCGTTCGTCGCCACCCAGAAGCTTCCGGTGATCTTCTTCACCTCCGCGCTCCAGCCGCGGGAGCAGCTGAGGGCGCTGTGCGCCGGCGGGGTGGATCTGTGGGCCAAGCCGTTCGAGCCCGAGCACGTCGATCGCCTCGGCGAGGTCTTCGCCCAGCTCGACGCCGAGGTCGCCCGCGGCCCGCTGACGCAGGCGGAACAGCTGCGCGCCCGGGTGCTGGCGTTCTTCGGCCGGGAACACTCGTCGGGGACGCTGCTGGTCAACCCTCAGACTCCCTTCGAAGGCCGGGCGATCTTCAACCAGGGCCGGCTGACCTTCGCTCACCTCGGTCCGCTGTCAGGTGACGCGGCGCTCGACGAGATGCTGTCGCTCAGCGACGGCGTCTGGCGATTCGAACCGGGGCTGCTGGAGGCGCCGGTGGCCGCCCCGGTGCTCCCCGCTGCCCCCACCGGGTACCGGGCACGGGTGCTGCTGGTCGACGACGATCCCGCGTTGCGAAAGCTCTACGGCCTGCAGCTCCAGCGCTCGGGGTTCGAGGTGGTCTCCGCCGAGCAGGGCGAGGACGGCCACCGCCTCGCCACCGAGAGTCACTTCGACATGATGGTCGCCGACCTCAACATGCCGGTCCTCGACGGCTGGGGGATGCTGAAGCTGCTCAAGAGCTCGCCGCGGACCCGCGAGCTGCCGGTGCTGGTGCTCTCGGCCCACGACGACTACCGGGAGACCCTCAAGGTCGCCCGCGCGGGCGCCCACGACTACCTGCGCAAGACCGGCCACGCCGACGAGCTGATCAAGCGGGTGCGGGCGCTGGCGGCGCCCCGCTCGACCGCGTGGGAGCAGCTTCGCTCGGGCCAGCCGCTCAAGCGCTTCGAGATCCACAGCGTCGGCGCCCAGTGGTTGTTACGCACTCTGGGTGAGCACGACTGCAGCGGGCTGTTGGAAGCGACCGACGACTGGGGCACCTATCGGATGAGGTGCGACCGCGGCCACCTGGTCGAGGCGACCGCCGAGGCCGGGGCGAAGAGGGTGGCGGGGCTGCACGCCGTCAGCGCCTTCATCGTCTCGCGCGGCGCGCAGGCGACCTTCACCCCGATGCCCCCCGGTGCCGAAGACCCCACCGGCCCCTGGCTGGTCGAGACGGTGGAGGAAGCCGCGAGCCACGTCGGCAAGCTCGAGACCCGCATCGTCAACGATCGGCTCAAACGGGCGACCACGTTCACCGTCGACCCCGAGCTGGCGGCGCTCTTCGAGCGCATCGGCTCGGACGCCGACCTGCGGATCCTGCGGGCAATCTCCGAGCAGGACGTGTCGGCGGGCACGCTGGCGGCGCAGCTTGGATTGCCGCAGGAGACGGTGGACTCGGGCCTTAAAGAGCTGGTCCGGCGCGGGGTGGTGAAGTTGTGAGCGAGGGCCCCAAGATCCTGGGCATCGACGTCGATCGCACGGCCCAGGCGGGCATCGCCAAGGTGTTCAACACCGGCGGAGTCTTCTACCGCTTCATTTCCGAGCCGAAGAAGGCGCTGGGCGCGCTGCGCCAGCTCAATCCCGACATGATCGTTCTTTTCGACGAGATCGGCTCCGATTCCGCCAACGATCTGTTCGACGCCCTTTCGAGCGACGTCGCGTTCGCGCACCTGCCGATGGTGGTCATCGCCAACGACACCGCCGACCGCGCCTTCGTCGTCGGCCTGCGCACCGGGGTGGTCGCGGTCCTGCCCCGCCCATTCGACCCTGCTCGGCACATCAGCGGGATCAAGCACGTGCTGTCCGAGCTGCCGACCCGCCAGGGCAGCACCAACGGCACCTCCGACTCGAAGCAGCTGGCGCGGCTGGTCGAGCACCTGCGCAAGACCCGCCGGTCGGGCTCGCTTGCGTTCGACCCCCGCACGCCGAAGGAAGGCCGCGCCACCTTCCTCCTCGGAAAGCTGGAGAGCGCCAGCTACCAGAAGCTCACCGGCATCGAGGCGCTGATCGCGATGGTGGCCCAGCCCTCGGCCCAGTGGAGCTTCGCCGAGGTGCACGGCGCGGGCGGCGACGGCGCGGGAGTGGTGATCGAGGTCGGCGAAGGACTGGCAGACGAGGAAGAGGTGGTGGTGGGGACAATCGTCGCGGCCGACGAGGCGCCGACCGAGGCGTTCGAGATGCCCTTCACCCCCGCCCGCGGCCAGCCGTCGCCGGTCGCGGCCGCCGGGGCTCGGCTGCTGCTGGTCGACGACGACGAGGGCCTGGTCCGGATGTTCTCCACCCTCTTCACCAAGCACGGCTTTCAGATTCGCAGCGCGGCCGACGGGCTGCTGGGGTTCGACGCCGCGCAGGCCGAGTCCTTCGACGCGATCATCGCCGACCTCAACATGCCGCGCATGGACGGCTGGGGAATGCTGCGGATGCTGCGCGACGACTTCCGCACCCGCGAGCTGCCGATCGCCTTCCTGTCCTGCCACGACGACTACCGAGAGGGCCTGCGGGCGCTCAACGCCGGGGCGCAAGCGTACTTCTCCAAGGGCACCCGGCTCGACGGGCTGGTGGGCCAGGTGCGCAAGCTGCTCGAGCCCCGGGTGCTCACGCAGCAGCAGATCGGCGTCGGTGCCGACTTCCCCTGTGCGATCGGCGCGGTGGGGCCGCAGTGGCTGCTGGGCCAGCTCGAGGCCCGCGCGTTCAACGGGCGGATCGAAGCGAAGGACAACTTCGCCGGCTACCAACTGTTCTTCCAGGGGGGCCGCTGCATCCACGCCACCGCGGTGGCGGGCCGCTACAGCGCCGACGGCGAGCGGGCCTTCAACGCCTTCATCGGCTCGCGCAACGCCGAGGGGCTCGTCCGCTTCGGCCCCGCCGAGGTGCCGCAGACCCTCTTCCACCCCACCGCCGAGCTGATCGCCCACGCCTGCGAGACGCTGACCGGAAACGAGCAGCGGATGCGCGAAGGCCTGTTGGTGTCGGCGACGACGATCGAGGTGAACGACGAGCTCTACGCGATCTACCGCCAGGTCGGCCCGCGCCAATGGCTCGAGCTGGCGCGGCTCATCTGCGAGGAGCGCGTGGCCCCTCGCGAGGTGATCGCCCGCATCGACACCTCTCCGGTCGAGGTGGAGGAGACCCTGAAGGATCTCCTCCGTCGCGGAGTGGTGACGCTCAAACGGGTGTGAGTGGAATCAGATGGCTCGACGCTGCGTGGCGTAGGCCTCGATCCCCATTTGGGGAGCCATCGCCAGCTGGTTGAGCGGGCACTTCATGCAGGTAAAGCTCTGCCAACCTCGACGGACCGCCTCATCAAGGCAGTTGTCATAGTGAGAGCAGTTCAGATTCCGGTGGGTCTCGACTCCCGCCCTCTTCGGCCCGGCTTCTGGATTGATGCTCTGCGGCAACTCAGTCGGAAACGGCTTCATTTGGTTTATCGCCTCCCCAGACTCGAAATACATCCCCCCGCGAAACTTCCCTCTCCTCTGCAACTCCCCTTTCGAACCAACCGTTCGGCCGTCGGCCCAACCACACTGCCTTGCTGCCTTTGAAGCGAGCGGAGCTTTAGCGAGTCACGGTTACAGATGTCAAACTCCCGACCCCCCGTGCGCGCGATTATTGGAACACTCCTGTTGCTGTCTGCCGCGGTTTGGGCGCAGTCGGCGGAGCTGATCGACGCGGTCCGGGTGCACCGGCCCACAGCGTCGAACACCGCCCGGGCCGAGTTGTCGGCCTGCCTCGCGATCGCCGAGCCCGCGGCCAAGACGCCAGCCTGCCCCGATGCGCCCCGGTTATCGCTGCTGACTGGATTTCTAATGCTGTCCGAGGGCGATGCGGTGGGCGCGGTGGGCCAGCTGACGGCTGCCGCCCCGCCGAAGGGCCTCGAGGCCTTTCACGCCTGGTACCTGGGCGAGGCGCAGGCGTGGAGCGGCGACCCCACGGCGGCGCTCAAGAGCTTCAAGGCTGCGGGCAAGGGCCCCGAGTGGCTGAAGAAGAAGGTCGACCTGCGCAGCGCCGAGCTGTGGCTGCGCGAGGGCAAGGCGGGGAAGGCGCTGCCGATCTTCGAGGCGGCTGACGCCGACGGCTCTCCCGAGCTGCTCTATGTGCGGGGGATCACCCGGATCGCGGCAGGCTCTGTCGACAAGGGCCGCGCGGATCTGAAGGCGTTGATGGTGAAGTTCCCGGCGCACCCGCACGCGGCGCTGGCGCGGCAGCGGCTCGAGGCCGGGGGCAAGGGGACCGCCTTCACCGTCGATGAACGCTTCGCGCGGGAGGCGGGCTTCCTCGGCGCCGGCGACCTCAAGGCCGCGGCGGCGGAGCTGGACGCGATCGAGGTCCCGGCGACGAAGCGGGGGCCGACGGTGACCGCCCTGCTGGCGCTGGCGCGCGCCAACGTGCTCTTCGCCTCCGGCAGCGAAGCCGAGGCCCAGGCGCTGCTCGACCAGGCGCTCGCCGGCCCCTCGTCAATCGCGGCCGAGGCGGCGATGACCAAGGCCCGCAAGCTGATGCGCGCGGGGGACAACGCCACCGCGCGCACCGTGCTGCTCGGCGTCGATCAGAAGTACACCACCGAGGCGCCCGCCGAGGACGCCGGCTACCTCGCGGCGTGGATCGCGATGCAGGCGGGCAACTACGCCGACGCGGTGAAGGACTTCGCCACCTTCGAAGAACGGCACCCGGCTTCGAAGAAGCGCGACGAGGCGCGCTGGTTCCGCGGCTACTCGCAGGTGCGGCAAGCGCAGTGGGCCGAGGCCCGCTCGACGCTGCAGAGCCTGCTGGCGGACTTCGGCAGGTCGTCGCTGGTGCCGCAGGCGAAGTACTGGGCGGCGCGCTGCGCCCAGCTGCAGCCGAGCGCCCGGCCGGACGCCGGGGTGGCCCGCTCGGACGCGGCCGCCGCCGAGTACCGCGAGGTGATCGCCTCCTGGCCGGGCAGCTTCTACGCGCTGCTGTCGCAGGAGAGGCTGCACGAGCTGGGGCTCCCCGTGCCGCCGACGTTCGCGCTCGCCCCGGAGCTGGCGGCGGCGCCCGAGCCTCCCGCGGAGCTGAAGCTCGGTGTCGAGCTGGCCCGCGCCGGCCTGTTGCGGGACGCGTGGGAAGAGGTCCAGGCGCACATCGCGCGGGTGGGCAACGCGGCGGACGCGGTGCGCTTCGGCCGGGCGCTGCAGGCAATGGGCGAGTTCGGCGGCGGCCACACGCTGGCGGCGCGGTTCCTCTGGGGCGCGGTCTACGGCCAGCACAACCCGGACGCGGTCGCCTTGATGTACCCGCGCGCCTACCGCGAGTCGGTGGAGCGGCAGTGCAAGAGCAACGGGCTCGACCCGTTCCTCGCGTGGGCGATCATGCGCCGGGAGAGCGCGTTCAAGCCGGAGGTGACGAGCATCGCCGACGCGCGCGGGCTGCTGCAGCTGATCCCTCCGACCGCGCGCTCGATCGCCGCGGTGCTGAAGATCCCCGCCCCTGAACCCGACGAGCTGTACTCGCCCGAGACGAGCATCGGCCTGGGCACCTGGTACCTCTCGGCCCTGATGGACCGCTTCGGCCACCCTTCCCTCTGCGCCGCTGCCTACAACGCGGGCGCCGCGCCGGTGGTCAAATGGGCGACGCAGCGCAACACGCTGCCGCTCGACATGTGGGTCGAGGAGATCCCGTACAAGGAGACCCGCGGCTACGTGAAGCAGGTCACCGCCGACTACTTCATCTACCGCTCGCTCTACGGGGCGCCGCAGCTGCCAGCGTCCCGGCTGGTGCTCTCGGTGCCGCTGCCGAGCGACGGGGGGGTCAGCTTTTGAAGCCCCGTCGGATAGGCTGGCGGCGACGATGAGCCAGAACAACCGCCGGAACGAGCGCGTGCCCTGCGGAGCTCCGGCTGGCGCACAAGGGCCCCACGGGGCGGTGGCCGGTGTCTGCCGCAACATCTCGCAGGGCGGGATGTTCTTCCTCGGGCCGAGCCTGCCCGTCGGCGGGCGCTTCGAGTTCTGGGTCGAGCTGCCCAAGGGCAAGGTGGTCGCGACCGGTGAGGTCCACTACGCCCACCCGTACCCCGAAGGCGCGGGCGTCGGCGTGCACTTCATCCGGCTGACCGATGAGGGCGTCGCGGTGCTGACCGAGTTCATCTCGGCCTCGCCGCAGGTGCTGCGGACGACCCGCCGCTCCGACTGACGCAGGCCCTAGAACAGGTGCGTCTCGACCAGCCGCGCGTCGCCGCCCGGCTGGCAGCGGACGACCTCGGTCGCCCCGCACTGCTTCGCCACTTCGACCGCGCGCGCTTCGTGCAGCTCGTCGGTGAGGATCACCGGGTTGGGGCCTGCGTCGAGGGTGAAGTACATCGGCCGCCCCGCCTTGCGCTCGACGGCCAGCGCCTGGATCACCGCCAGCGTCGCGGGCTTCAGGTAGCAAAGCGGAGGATCGGCCGCGAGCGCGGTGGCGTGCATCCGCCAGGCGTTGCGTTCGGCCAGCTCGCCGATCGCCTGAAGATCCCGCGCGCGGATCGCCGCGAGCGCGGGGTTGATGTCCGCGTCCGCCGCCTTTGCCCAGGCCGGGTAGTACGGCGAGGTGTCGACGGTGTTGCGCATCCCGTCGCGCGACTTCACCTCTTTCTCCTCGCGGCTGACCATCGCCACCACCAGCCGCAGCTGGGGCCAGTGGCGCTCGGTGAAGGCCTGCTCGGCGAAGCTGTCGCTGCCGTCGAGCGAGGTGCCCTTGCGCCAGACGCAGACCCCGCCCTGGATGCTGCGGCACGCCGAGCCCGAGCCCTGCCGCGCGAGAATCGACTCTTCCTTCGTGTCCCGCCGAAGGCCGGCGGCGGCGCGGCCAGCGACGGCGAGCGCGGCGAACCCGGCGGCGCTGCTGGCGAGCCCGGCCGCCGAGGGGAAGTCGCCCCGGGAGACGACCTTCGCCTTCTTCAGCCCCGGCGTGAGCGCGCGGATCAGATCGAGCGCCACCAGCACCCGGGCGGCCTCGGAGCCCTTCGCCTGCGCCCCGTTGAGCTCCACCTCGTCAACGCCCTCGCGGCCGAACTCGACGGTGGTGGTGACGTGCATCGGCGCGAGCGTCACCGACAGGCTCGACTGGTGCGGGAGGATCCGCGGTTCGTCGCGTTTGCCCCAGTACTTCACCAGGGCGATGTTCGGGTGGGCGATGGCGGTGGCCTTCATCGCCTCGAACCCTTAGCCCAACCGCGCGCCGACACGAAGCTACAGCGCGACCGGGCCGGCGAGCTGGCTGGAGAAGCAGTCGAAGCCCTCGGCCTTCAGCTGCTTCATCATCGGCTGCGGATCCTTGAACAGGCCGATCACCGCGCCGCCGTCGCCGCCCGCGCCGGTGAGCTTGGCGCCGAGCGCGCCGTGGGCCCGCATCTTCCGCACCATCGAATCGATTCGATCGGACGACAGCTGGAGCGCGCAGAGCAGCCCCTGGTTCAGGTTCATCAGGTCGCCCAGCGACTCGAGCTCGCCCTTCCCCACCGCCACCGCGCCGTCGCGGGCAAGCTGGCCGATCTCGTTGAAGATCCGCGCATAGCGCCGCGGCCAGAGCGCCTGTCGCTCACGCAGCGCCGCGACCGTGGTCTTCGTCGACGCCCGCTCGCCCACCAGCGCGACCAACACCTCGACCGGACGCCGGGCCTTCACCTGCTTCACCTTGCCCTTCTGGAAGAGGACCATCGTCCCCCGGGCGCTGGTGCTGTGATCGACGCCCGACGGGGTGCCATGGAACTCGCGCTCCATCGCCAGCGCCAGCTTCTCGACCGCGGCGCCGGTGACCTTCTTCCCCGAGGCGGTGAGCAGCGCCCGCGCGCAGGCCACCGCGAGCGCGCCCGAGCTGCCCAGCCCCATCGAGACCGGGAGATCGCTCTGTAGCGTGATCGAGACCTTCGGGTACCCGGTGAGCTTCGCCGCTTGCGCGAAGGCCCGCTCCAGGGCCGCGCGGTGCTTGGCGTTGAGGCCCTCGGGCAGCTCAAGCTGGCAGCGCTCGGACGGTGTGCTGAAGGCGCGGACCCCGCGGGAGATCGCCGCCGCGAGCGCCGGGTGGCCGTAGACCACCCCGTGCTCGCCCAGGAGGATCAGCTTCCCGGGGGCAAAAAAGCCGGTCACTCAACCACCGGTGGCCGCGGCCATTTCCTCAGGGCTGAGGGCGGCGAGGATCTCGCGCGCCTTCTCGACCTTCACCGCGCCGGCGTTCACCAGCAGGGTGGCGAGCTTCTCGACCCAATCGCCCCGGGCGCCGGCGGTGACCGCGACGCAACGCGCGTGGAGCGCCATGTGCCCTTTCTGGATCCCGACCGAGCCGAGGGCGCGGACGGCGGCGAAGTTCTGCGCCAGGCCCGTGGAGACCATCACCATCGCGAGCTCCCGGGCGCTGGTGACGCGCAGGACCTTGAGCGCCGCCTGGACGCCGGGGTGGATCTTGATCGGCCCACCGACGGTTCCGAGCGCCAGCGGCATCTCGATGCGCCCGACGAGGTGGCCCTCTTCCAGCGTCCAGGTGGACAACGGACGGTACTGCCCGTCGCGCGCGGCGTAGGCATGCGCGCCGGCCTCGATCGCCCGCCAGTCCTGGCCGGTGGCGATCGCGACGGCGTCGATTCCATTCATCACGCCCTTGTTGTGGGTGCAGGCGCGGTACGGGTCGGCGAGCGCGAAGCGGCTGGCCTGGACGATGCCCTCGGCGATCGCGTCGCCGGGCAGATCGAAGTCCGCCAGGGCGGGCACCGGGATCCGGCAGGTCGAGCGCGCCAGGCGGCGGTCAGCGAGGTTGCTCAGGATCCGCAGGTACACCCGGCCGCCGGTGACCTGCTCCACCATCGGAGCGATCCCTTCGGCCATGGTGTTGATCAGGTTGGCGCCCATC
>JAYVRT010001100.1:0-9964 GCA_043776025.1 Archangiaceae bacterium
CCGGGTGATCGCCGGCGACGGCTTGCGCTCCAAGGGCGCGGTCTCGATCACTCCACGGGCCAACGCGGTGACGTCGGGCGGGCAGCGGTAGTTGACCTCGAGCACCGCCTGCCGGTGCTCCGGGGATCCCAGCTGTTCCATCACCTGCGCCCAGCCGGCGAAGTGCGAGGTCGGGTCCACCTGCTGGGCCGCGTCGCCGGCGACGATCAGCGACCCGTTGGGCTTGAGCGACCGGCCGAGCAGTTTCAGCTCCAGCGGGGCGAACTCCTGCGCCTCGTCCACCAGCAGGCAGTCGTAGGCGGCGAGCGACAGGGGCCGCGACCGGTGGTGGACCGCCCGCAGCAGCGCCAGCTCGAACAGCACCGCCGCGTCTTCGATGTCCGCACTGCCGGCGTCCTGGTTCGGGGTGCCCTCGTCGAGGCCGCGCCCGTCGACCGCGGTCACGCTCGCGCGATCGACGTGGGCGTACTCCACCTCGGCCGGATCGCGGAACTGCGCCCGGGTGTGCTCGATCACCGCCTTCACCGTCCTCGGGTCGAGCGCGCCGCTGGCTCCGGCGACGATCCGATCCATCCAGCGCGAGTCGCCGAAGAAGTGCTCGAGGTCCGCCCGCCGCGCCCGTGCGTGCGACTGGGTCGGACGGTCTTCGTCCCGCGCCGGGGCCGGGCGCTCCTCGGCCAACTCGGCCAGCGCCGCCGCCACCGCGCCGTGGCGCTTGAAGCCGATCATCGCCGCGTTCGCGCCCTCGCTCTGCCGCCGGGGGAAGTCGGGGAACGCGCGGTAGGCCGCCTTGAGTGCCCAGCCGTCGTAGGTCCACACCTCGACGTCGGTGAGACCTTTGCGCTCCAGCATCAGCAGCGTCAGGCGGCGCAGGCCCTCGGTGGGGACGATCACCGCCGCGCGGAACGAGGCCCCCGCGTGCTCCTTCAGCTTGAGCAACCGGTGGAGCGCCACCGTCGTCTTGCCGAAGCCGGCCTCGCCGAGGATCAGCACCGCGTCGGCGATCGGCAGGTCGACCACCTGTTGCTGCGCCGGGTCGAGGTCGACGTCGAGCGGCGAGCGAAACGGCCGCCGGGCCGCGACGGGCCGGGCCTCGAGGCGCGGGTGGTTCGTCTGCGAGGCCTCCCACGAACCGTCGGGCCGGCGCACCGCGGCGCCGTCGGCGCACTCGACCCGGGACAGCGCTCCGTCGGCCCAGACCACCACGTTCTTCTGCAGCACCCGGCCGTTGACGTGGCGCTCGCCGACGTCGACCTCGTACTCCTCGCCTTCGTCGTAGGCGAAGAAGACCTCGGCCAGCGGGGCCGTCTTCCAGTCGATCGTCGAGACCCCGGGGCCGATACGGGTGCCGCTGCCGATCAAGACGTCGACGTCGTGATCCGCAGTGTGAAGCCTCAGGTGCCCGTACACCGGCCCGGTCGCGTACTCCCGCAGCGACGAGAGTGCGTCGATGCGACGCCGCAGGGCTGGGCTCGGCTCGGTCACGGTACGGCGAGAGGCTTAGTAGACGACGAGGTTGCCGAGGTTGGCGAAGTCCGGCGCCGCACCGAACGCCTGGAAAGCGCCGGTGGAGTACAGCTGCACTCCGTTCTCGTCGTAGAGCGTCTGGTTGATCGACTGCCCGCTGACGGTGACGATCATGAAGCCGTACTTCGACTGGGCGTAAGGCCCGAGGCAGCCGCTGAGCGGGTAGAGGCCGGTGCCGCCACCGCCGGAGACGACGTAGCGCACGCCGTTGACGGTGTTCCAGACGATCAGATCGTGGTCGTGGCCGGTGAAGTCGGTGGTGAGGTGGTTGGTCTCGAACATCGTCTGGAAGGTGCCCTGCAGCGAGGTCGAGCTGCCGTGGCTGCCGCAGGAGTAGAGCGGGTGGTGGTGGAAGGCGAAGAGCGGCCCGCCGGTGAGCTTGCCCAGCGCGTTCTGCACCCAGGTGTTCATCGCGGTGCTCGACTGGTTGGTGTTGATCGCCACGAACGACGCGTTGCCGTAGACGAACGCGTAGTAGAGGTCGGAGTTCGACGAGGACTGGGGCGCGACGTTGTAGACGCTGAAGTTCGAGCCGGTGTCGTGGTTTCCCTGCGCCGCATAGACCGGGACGTTGGCGAACAGGTCCTTCGCCGACGCGTAGTAGTCGGCCCAGTTGGTCGCCGAGCCCGCGGCGTCGTTGTTGTCGCCGGTCTGGACCACGAAGCGGGGGTTCTTCGCCAGCACTGAGGCGGAGACCGTCTTCCACACGGTGTGGGCGCGGGCGTCGCCGACGACGGCGAAGGAGAACGGCTTGACCCCGGCGGCGTAGTCGATCGCGGTGGTGAAGCTTCCGTTCGAGGAGGCGGTGCCGGCGCGCACCGCGTACACGTAGTGGGTGTCGGCCGTCAGCCCGGACAGGGTGATCACGTGCCGGGTCACCGGCTGCGCCTCGGTGAAGGTGCTCTCGGTGGTCGCCGCCTTGCCGTAGTCGATGCTCGCCTTCACCGCGACGTCGGTGAGGAAGAAGACCACGATGCTGGTGCGGGTCACCGCGTGGAGCGAGACGACCTTGGTGAACATCGCGGCAGTGACCGCGCCGTTGCTCACCACCACCGAGACGCTGGCTGCGGGCGACGGTAGGCCCTTGAAGTCGGTCGCGGTCAACGAGAAGGTGAGGGTGACGGGCGCGGCCGGGCTGGGCGCGGTGAAGGTCGGCGCCGCGACGGTGGTGCTGGAGAGCGTCACCGCGGTGCCCGCCGTCTGCGCCCACTTGTAGCTGGCGATCGCGTCGCCGTCGGGATCAGTCGCCGACCCCATCAGCGTCACCACCGCCGCCGCCGCGACGTTCTGGTTGCTGCCGGCGTTGGCCACCGGGGGCCGGTTGCCGGTCATCGGCTGCACGGTGATCGAGACCTGCGAATACGCCTGGCCGCCCTTGGGGTCGCTCACCACCAGCTTGAAGGCGAAGATCGTGTCCGCGGTGACGTTGGGCGCGACGAAGAGCGCCTTGGCCTGGTCGGGGTTGGTCAGCGCGCTGGCGGTCCCCGCGGTCTGGCTCCAGGCGAAGGTGAGCGAGTCGCCGTCGGGGTCACTGGACCCGCTGCCGTCGAGGGTGACCATCGCGCCAGACTGCACCGTCGCGGGCGCGGCGATGACCACCACCGGGACCCGGTTGTTCGGGTCGGCCGGGTTGATCGTCACGCTGGTCGAGGCCTGGTTGCTGGCGCGGCCGTCGGAGACGGTCAGCTGAAAGACGAGCGTGGTCGCGGTGGTGACGTCCGGAGCGGCGAAGTGGGCCGTCGAGGTGCTCGCGTCGGTGAGGGTCACCGACTGGCCGGCGGTCTGAGTCCAGCTGAAGGTGAGCGGATCGCCCTCGGGGTCGGACGACGCGCTGCCGTTGAGGGTCGCCATGTTTCCGCCGAAGAGCGACTGGTCGTTGCCGGCGACCGCGATTGGCGGCCGGTTCTCGACAGCTGGCTTCGACGGGCAGCCCAGGGCCAACAGGGCGAGGCAGAGGATCGGGGTTCGCATCCTGTGCACCCTAGCAATCCACGGGGCCGGATGTTTGAACCCGCACCTGACGAGTGTCTCCTGGATCTTCCACCTGGCTTCGCGCCCTGGCTCCCCTGGCAGCGGTCGCCGCGCACGTCACCGCGCTGGCCAACGGGCTGACCTGGCTCGACCACGGGGATCTCGAGCGCGGCGCCGCGCTCGCCGCCCCGGGGCAATGGCTGGCGCTCTTTTCCCACGGGTTTGCGCGCACCGGGTTCTACCGGCCGCTCACCGCGCTGAGCCTGTCGATCGACGCGCTCGCGGGAGCGCCGTGGGCCTTTCACCTCGGCAGCGTGCTCGCCCATGCGCTCGCGGCGTCGACGCTCGTGCTCGCGGGCGAAGGCCTGGGTCTCAAGCGAGCGGCGGCGGTGCTGGGCGGGGTGTTATTCGCGGTCCACCCGATCACCTCGGTGGTCGCGGACCAGGTGTCGTTTCGAGCCGAGGCGTTGGTGGCGGCGGCGCTCTTCGGGGTGATCGCCGCGCACCGTGCCCAGACGGCGGGCCTGGCGCTGCTGCTGGTGGCGGCCGCGGGGCTGACCAAAGAGACCGGGCTGGTGCTGGCGCCGCTGTTCGTCGTGGGGATGACGCTCGCTGGGCCTCGCCCGAGGCTCCGGCTGCTCGTGGCCGAAGCGGCGGGGTGGCTCGTCGCCGTCGGATTGCGGCTTGCCTTTGCGCCAGCGTGGCGCTCGCACCAGCCGGACCTGAGCGGCGCGGAGGCGGTCGGGACTCGGCTGGCGTCGATCGCGAAGAGCGCGGGGGCGGTGTTCGTGCCGCCAGGGGTGTGCGACGCGATCGCCGTCGCGCGTCCGTGGGATCCCTGGGCGCTGGCGGGGGTGGCGGTCGTCGCCACGCTCGTCGTGGTCGCCTGGCGGCAGTGGCCGATCGGGGCGCTGCTGCTCGGCGCCGTGCTGCCGTCGCTGAACCTGGTGGCGGCGCCGCGCTTCTGGTCGCCGCACTACGTCTATCTGCCGTGGGCATTCGGGGCGCTGCTGATCGCGGCCTGGGCGGTCGAGCGTGAATGGGCGCGGAGGAGCGTCATCGCGCTCGCGATCGGCGCGGCCCTGGTCTCTGTCTGGGACGCGCGGCGGTTTGCCGATGACGTGTCGCTGTTCGGCGGCGAGGCCGCGAGGCCGGAGTGCCGCGAAGCCCAGCTCTACCTCGGCGACGCGAGGCGGCTCGCCGGGAAGCTCGACGAAGCGGCCCAACTGTACGAGCGGGCCGCGGCGTCGGTGCCCGGGTTCATCGCGTACTCGGACGAGGCGGCGGCGCAGCAGAACCTCGGGTTGGTGCGCTTGCAGCAGGCGAAGTACTTCGAGGCTGAGCTCGCCTTCACGCAGGCGCTCGAGCGCACGGCTGATCCAGCGGCGAGGGACGAGCTGACCCACAACCTCGCCGCGGTGGCGGTCGCCCGCGGAGATCCCGCCGGGGCCGCGGCGCTGCTCGAGCCGCTGGTCTCGCGGCCCAACCCGAGGCGCGCGTCGATGGCGCTGCTGGCCCGGGCGCTTCACGACATGGGACGGGATGACGAGGCGAGGGCGCTGCTCGCGCGGATGCGAAGCCAGGTGCCGTGAGCGGCCGTCTGGCTTGGATGGCAGGGAAAGCGGGTGGGGTGCAGTCCTTCTTGCCCGGCGCTCGCGGCAGGCTGGCGAAAATCGTCCGGATTCCGGACCAAATTCGGCGAGCTGGCCGAATTGGGCCGGCCAGCGCCGAGGCCTGGTTGGGGGCGCCGCCTCGATCACCTCAGCAGCGCTGGGTCGCGAACTTCGTTTTCGCTCCGGGTGACGAATTGCGCGGCCCCGGAGCGCTGCGAACCAGAGCGAGGCCCGTGCACCCGATATCCTTTCCCTGCAGTCACCCGGCGCTGGACTCCGAGGACGCTTGGTCACGGGCCCACGACCTGCTCGACTGCGTCCCCGATGACCACCGCCGTCCTGCTCGCCATCCTTGCCGCGGCCCCCTCGCCCTCGTGGCCGAAGGATCTCACCACCGGCTGGACGGCGATCACCGTCAGGCGCACGGTGCCCAACGAGCCCGAGCGGCTCGCGAAGCTCGAGCTTGGGGCGGACGGCGTCTGGCGGATGACCGCGCCGTTTCGGGGCGACGCCGACGTCGACGCGATCGCCCGGCTGAAGGTCGCGCTCGAGGCCCCGCAGTTGGCGGGCGCGAAGCTGCCGCCGACGCCGGAGTCCTTCGCGATCGAGCTGCGGCAGGGCAAGAACGTGCGTCGCGTGGCGACCCACCTCGCCGGGCTCAACCAGCCGATCGCCGTGACCGTCGACGGGGCCTCATTCGTGATCTCTCCGGTGGAGTTCGCGACCAAGCTCCCCGACCCCGGCGACTTTGCGCCGCCCGGGCTCTGGGTCGCGGCGCGCAACGACGCGATCTCGATCGAGGTGAAGGGCCGCTCCAACTACAAGCTCATTGGCCGCGGCGAGGACTGGAAGGTCGCCGACGGTGGGGTGCCGAACCACGATCTCGATGACGTCGTCGGGGTGATCGTCGGCCGTCAGGCCAGCGGACACCCTTCGGCGACCCTGAAGCTCGATCCTCCCGCGGCGCTCGCCACCCTCTGTACCGCGAAGGAGTGCCGCGACTTCAAGTTCGCCACCGCCAACGGCCGCTACTACGCGCTGGCGCCGGGAGCGGACTGGCTCGAGCTGCGCGACAACGACTGGAAGCTGCTGGTCGAGGGCCCGCTCAAGCGCCCTTGACCCACGACACGGCGTACTTCAGGTGTCCGGGGGTCGGCTGCTGCTCGGCGGTGATCTTCCCCTGCACCCGGGTGATCTCGAAGACGTAGCGGATCGCTCCGCGCCACAGCACCGGGATTTGCTTGAGCACCGGGCGCGGGTATTTGATCTCCAGCGTGCCGACGCCGTTCCCGCTGGAGGTCCACTGGGCCGTCACCGGCCGCACCGCGAGGGCGATGAACTGCTCGATCTGCGAAAAGAACGTCTCGGTGGTGGCGCCCGCGGCGAGCATCTCCTGGATCCGCGGCGAGGCGACCGGGCCGATCGATTCGACCACCACCAGGTAACCGACCTCTTCGACGGCGCGCTCGCCGTGCTGGGCGTCGACGGCGACCGCGAGCTGCTCGGCGAACCGCGCGTCCCACCACGCCTGGGGCGGGGGACGCAGGTACGCCGAGCGCAGATCCGTCGGCAGCCCGACGAGGATCCCTTCGAGCAGCCCGGCGTTCTTCACCGCGCCGACGAGGCCCTTCATGTAGTTTGCGCTCAGCTCGTAGCCGGCTTCATCCATGCCGACAGTCTGTCGCTAGTTCGTCGCTTTGACGAGCGCCATCCAGACCGCGGACGCCTCGTTGACGTCGGTGAAGTGCGCCCGGTACATGAACTGGCCGCCCTTCTGCTCGGAGGCGATCACCTCGGCGTGCGCCATCGCGCCGCCGTAGGTGAGCTCGATCTTCTCGCTGCCCAGCAGGCTCTTCATCATGAACATCGCGCCGCCCGAGCTGATGTTCCCGGCGACGGTCAGCGCCTCGGCGGCGTCGCCGATGCGAACCTGGAACGTCGCCGGCATCCGGCGGAAGCGGCGGTTGGCGGCGTTGCCTTCGTCGGGGAACTGCGCCGGCGGCCAGTTCGGATCCTTGATGAACCCGCGGCGCACGCCGTAGGAGGGCGAGAAGCGCGCCACCTTCGAGTGCTGGGTGAACTTCCGGTTCGAGCCAGCGCCCGCTGCTTTGTTGAAAACGTTGTCCATGACATCCCCTTTGTACGGTGTACGGACATGTGGGATGCCCTTCTTTCAGCGCGATGTCAAATCAGCCCTTGAGGGCGGGAGGCGCGGCGGGCGACATGTTGAGGAAGGCGACGACTGCCCGAGAGATCCCGCGTGGGCTGAGGTTGACCAGGAGGAGCAAGAGCTTGTTCTTCAGCCCGTGGACGATCATCGACTTCCCGGCGTGCATCGCTCGGTAACCCTGGCCGGCGACCTCGGCGGCGCCCATCGCTCCCATCGCGAACAGACGGGAGCCCGCGGTGTCGGCGACGGTGGAGAACTCGGTGGCGGTGGCGCCCGGGCAGCTGACGGTGGCGGTGACTCCGGTTCCTTTCAGCTCGTACCAGAGCGCCTCGGTGAACGAGTTCACGAACGCCTTGGTCGCGTAATAGGTGGCCATGTTCGGGCCGGCCTGGAACCCCGCGGTCGAGCCGACGTTGAGGATCCGGCCGTTCTTGCGCGCGATCATTCCGGGGAGAAACGCGCGGGTGAGCGCGACCAGCGCGGTGACGTTGACCTCGACCATCCCCAGTTCCCTGGCGGGGTCGAGCTCGGCGAAGCTGCCACTGCTGCCGAAGCCGGCGTTGTTGACGAGGAAGGAGATCTCGATCCCCAGGGCGTTGACCTCATCGACGATCTGCTTCGGCGCGGTGCCGAGCATCAGGTCGGCGGCGATCACGTGGACCTTGACCCCGTGGGCCTTCCCCAGCTCGGCGGCGATCGCGTCGAGGCGATCCTTGCGGCGCGCGACGAGCACCAGGTCGTGCTTGTCGGCGGCGAAGAGCTTTGCGTATTCGAGCCCGAGTCCTGCGGATGCTCCGGTGATCAGCGCGGTCGCCATGGATGGGCGCATGCTTAACCCAAGTTTGTCCAATGGCATCGACGACGTGCTTGGTACAGTCGCGCGCGGAAGAACGTGACCGCACCCATCGCCCACAAGTTTGGCGGCACCAGCGTCGCCAACGCCCAACGGATCCGGGCGGTCGCCGAGATCCTGCGCGCACGGGAAGAGCTCCAGGTGGTGGTGGTCTCGGCGATGTCCGGCGTCACCGACGCGCTGATCGCCCTGGTCAGCAAGGCTTCCTCGCAGGACTCCGGCTGGCCGGCGGACCTCGAGGCCCTGAAGGAACGGCACCGCTCGACCGCGCGGGAGCTGCTCGGGGCCAGGGCCCAGCCGACGCTCGATCGGCTCGAGGCGGAGTTCTCAGGCCTGCGCTCGTTGCTTCAGGCGCAGGCGCTGGTGGGCGCGGTGTCGAGCGATCTGCTCGATCTGGTCAGCGGGCTGGGAGAGGTCTGGTCGTCGCTGATGCTCTGCGCGGTGCTCGAGGCCGACTGGCTCGACGCGCGCGAGGTGCTGGTGGTCGAGAAGACCGAGCTCGGCGCGATCGTCGACTGGGGACGGACGAAGGCGAAGCTCGAGGTCTGGGCCCACAGCAAGGCGTGCAAGCAGATCATCGTCACCGGCTTCATCGCCCGCGATCAAAGCGGGCGAATCACCACCCTGGGCCGCAACGGCAGCGACTACTCCGGGGCGATCTTCGGCGCGCTCTTCGACGCGAGCGAGATCCACATCTGGACGGACGTCGACGGGGTGCTCTCGGCGGACCCGCGGCTGGTGCCCGAGGCGGTGCTGTTGACCAGGATGTCGTACTCCGAGGCGTGCGAGCTGGCCTACTTCGGCGCGAAGGTGATCCACCCGCAGACGATGGCGCCGGCGATCTCCCGGGGGATCCCAATCTTCCTCCGCAACACCTTCGCTCCCGAGAAACCCGGCACCCGCATCGGCAAAGAGACCGACCCGGCCCAGCCGGTGAAGGGCGTCACCACCATCGGCGGGCTGGCGCTGCTCAACATCGAGGGCGCGGGGATGATCGGCGTCCCTGGCACCGCCGAGCGCGCGTTCGCCGCGCTCAAGGCGAAGGGCGTGTCGGTGGTGATGATCTCCCAGGGCAGCTCGGAGCACTCGATCTGCTGCGTGGTGCAGGAGAAGGAGTCAGAGCGTGCGCGGGCGGCGGTGCTCGACGCGTTTGCGCGCGAGGTCCACTCCGGGCACATCCAGGCGGTCACCGTCTCCCCGAGGATCGCCGCCCTCGCGGTGGTCGGGGACGGCATGGCGGGCACCCCCGGGGTCGCGGCGCGGCTGTTCTCCTCGCTCGGGCGGGCGCGGGTGAACGTGCGGGCGATCGCCCAGGGTGCCTCGGAGCGGAACATCTCGGTGGCGATCTCCGCCGACGAGGCGACGCGGGCATTGCGCGCGGTGCACGCCGGGTTCTACCTCTCACCGCAGACGCTCTCGGTGGGAGTGATCGGCCCGGGCAACGTCGGGCAGGCGCTGCTGCGGCAGATCGAAGCGGCGCGGAAGCGGCTGCTGCAGACGAGCAACCTCGACCTGCGCGTCCGGGCGATCGCCAAGAGCAAGACGATGACCCTCGAGGGGGTCGAGAGCCCGACCGACCTCGCGCGGTTCGCGGACCACGTCCACGCCGAGCACCTGCCGCACGCGGTGATCATCGACTGCAGCGCCAGCGACGCGATCGCGAACCAGTACGCCGGCTGGCTCGCCCGCGGAATCCACGTGATCACCCCGAACAAGCAGGCCGGCGCAGGCCCGTGGGAACGATACGCCGCGATCACCGCCGCCGCGGCGAAGGGCTCGAGCCGGTTCCTGTCCGACCCGGCGCTGCTCGACCGACTCGCCATGGAGAAG
>JAYVRT010001101.1:0-9961 GCA_043776025.1 Archangiaceae bacterium
GAATCGCGAGTCGCCGATGTCGCTGCCAGCGGTGATGACCGACGAGCCCTCGCAGACCTTCGAACCGGCTCCGAAGACGGCGCCGATGACGATGCTCGATGCCCGGCGCGCAGGCGCGCTCGCCCCACCCCGCCCGGTGGTGGGGCCTCTGCCGGCGGCGCTGAAGAACAAGGCCCCGCCGGACGAGCGCCCAGAGTTCACCGGAAAGACGACCACCAACCGCGGCGGCTTCCTCTGGGTGGTGATTCCCCTGCTCGCCCTCGTCGCGGTCGCGGGCGTCGTGGCGTACGGGATCATCGAAGATCAGGCGCGCAACTTGGGCGAAGAACCCGACCTGCAGCCCACCACGCTCGGGCCGAAGGGAACCGACACCCGGAAGCGCGAGATGGCGCCGATCCTCAACCAGGAGCTGGCCGAGCCCGAGCCGCCCGGACCGGCCCAGCCCGAGGGAACTGCCGCCGAGCCGCCCACTTCGGCGCCGCCAGCCCCGCCGGTCGCTCCGGCGGTCAAAGCGGAAGTCGCCCCTGATCCAGACCTCAGCTTGTTGCCGACCCCCAAGGCGACACCCAAGACCCCGCCGAAGAAGAAGCCCGGCCACCATTGAACCCGCCCAAGGCTGCAGGGAACTTTGTGCCGTGCTAGAGCTTCTTGATTGACGTGGCGACTCCAGCCGCCAAACCCCCGGTTTCCTCAGCGCCGTCTCCGGCGATGGCTGCGCCTGCCGCAGGCGCGCCCAGGAAGTTCAACTGGCTCCTCGTCATCGTCCCGGTGCTGGTCCTCGGGCTCGTCGGCATCGGCGTCGCCTGGGAGATGTTCCGCGCCAAGATGGAGGCGATGCAGCAAGGCCAGGGCGGCGAAGCGCGACTCGGTGTCGTCGGCGGCCCGGCCGGCGCGGGCGACCGGCGCTCCCGTGAGGTAAAGGTCGGCACCACCCCGGTGGCCGCACCCGTGGTCGACGAGGACGAAGTCGCCGGGCTGGGAAAGAAGAAGAAGCCGCCCCCCCCGAAGCCCGCCGCCGCGCTGACGCCAGTGGACCGGGCCTGGCGCTCGGTGAAGGGCGACTTCGACAAGCTCGAGGCCCGCAACGAGACCACCGCCCGCAAGTACCGGATGCGGATGCTCACCCTCGAGGACAAGAAGACCCAGGCGTCCGAAGCGAACTTCGTCAAGGAAGCGGGCACCCTCGAAGAGCTGCTGCGCGACGAGCTGGCGAAGCCCGAGAACCAGTGACCCGCGCGGCGAGCGCTGGGGCCCGGCTTCGGCTGGCGTCGGTGACCGCTGGCTACGCAGCGCGCCCGGCGCTGCACGACGTGTCCCTCGAGGTGCACCCGAAGCAACTGTGGGCGCTGCTGGGGCCCAACGGCGCGGGGAAGAGCACCCTGGTGAAGGTGGCCCTCGGCCTCGTCGCCGGCCAGGGAGAGCTCGCGGCGTGCGGCCTCGACCCGCGCCGCGCCAGCCGGGCGGACCTGGCGCGGCAAGTGGCGTGGGTGCCGCAGACCCCGGCCGACGAAGGGGCGGCGTTCACCGGGCTCGAACTGGCGCTGATGGGCCGCGCTCCCTACCTCGGCGCGTGGGGGCTCCCGTCGGCGGCGGACGCCGAGCGCGCGCTGGAGGCGCTCACCCGCTTGGGCGTCGCCCACCTCGCCGCCCGGCCACTCGCCGAGGCCTCGGGCGGAGAGCGGCGGCTGGTGTGGCTGGCGCGCGCGCTGGTGCAAGACCCGGCGCTGCTGCTGCTCGACGAGCCGACCGCGTTCCTCGACGTCCGCCACCAGGTGGCGGTGCTGAAGCAGGTGCGGCAGCGGGTCGACGCCGGGCTCGCCGCGCTCGCGGTGCTCCACGACGTCAACCAGGCCGCGGCGTGGGCGACCCACGTGCTGCTGCTCAAGGGAGGGCGGGTGCAGGCCGCTGGCCCCGCGGCGCAGGTGCTCACCGCCCAGAGTCTCACCGCGCTCTACGAAGTGCCGGTCGAGGCGCTGGCCGGCAGCGGCCGCACCGTCTTCGCGCTCACCGACGGTGCCGGGCCGTGACGCGGGGGAGCCTGCTGGCGGTCGGCCTGTCGCTGACGCTGCACGCCACGGCGCTCTTCGCCCTGGCAGGACGGCCGTCCGTCCATCGCGACCAGCCGGTGAGGCCTCGCCCGGTCGAGCTCGAGGTGCTGCGGCTGGCGGCGGTCATCTCCCCAAGCCGGGCGGCGCCGCAGAACAGCGCGACCCGGGTGGCGGCGGTGCCAGGCGTGGCGCGGGTGGCTTCGCCGGCGCGACCGGCGAGCCTCGCTCCGCCGCCGATGCCGGCCGCCGGCCTGACCCTTCCCGTCGGCTCCCCGGTGACCGACGAACCGCCCGCCCCCACCGAGCCCGGAGAACCCGCAGGGCAGAGGGCCGGGAGCGCCGTGGCCGCGACCGCGCCGCCGCCGGGCGGAAACGAACCAAAGGGCGCCGCGCTCGACACCACCGAGCTGTCCCGCCGGCTTCAGCAAGGCGCGCGCCACTGCTACCCGAAGGCGGCGGAGCGCTTTCGACAGCGGGGCACCGTAGAGGTGAGCTTCTGCCTCGACGGCGCGGGCGCGCTGCGGACGCCGACGGTCGCCGGCTCGAGCGGCTTCGCGCTGCTCGACACCGCCGCCACTTCCTGCGTCGTCCCCGGGGCAGCGCCGTTCGAAGAGCCGGCTTTCGGCCGCTGCTTCACCCTCGCGGTGCGCTTCTAACTTCCGCCGCCGTCGGGGGGGGTAAACTCGCGCGGTGCTCAGTTCGCTGGCCATGCTGGTGTTGCTGGCCGCCGACGCCCCCTACGCCCGGGGGCGCGGGCAAATCGAGCTGCAGCCCGGCTCTCCCCACGAGCCGACCAGCCCCGCCTACCAGTCGCCCGGCACGCCCGAGAGACCCTCGGCACGGGTGCCGCGGGGCTTCGTGCTCCGGCTCGACGCCGGCAGCTTCCTCGGCGCTGGTTGGGGCACGCAGATTTACCGGGACCAGGTCAATCAGCTCAAGCAGCAGGGCCTGGTCTTCTGGGCCCAGGGCACCGAGCCCGACTCCCGGTTGGTGGCGAAGAGCCTGCCAATCGCCGGGCCGCTGGTGACGCTGGAGTACGGCGGCAGTGTCGCCCGCGCCGAGGCCGCGGAGTTGGTGTTGACCAGCGCGCTGCAGGCGGTCGGCCTGGCGATGCTCGCCTACCAGGCCTACAACCTCGACGCCCCCGCGGAGCCGCCGGCGGCGTTCGAGCTCTCGCTCTCGCCGCTGGTCGCCGGCCACCTCGGCCTCTCGTTGACGTTGCTGTTCTGAATCAGCCCGGCGGCCAGCCGAGGGGGCGGCCGGCGAGCAGGTGCAGATGAATGTGGAACACCGTCTGGCCGGCGTCGCGGTTGCAGTTCATCACCGTGCGGTAGCCGCCATCGCTGACGCCCTTCTCCCGCGCGAACTTCGAGGCGCAGAAGGCGAGGTGCCCGAGCAGCTCGCGCTCCTCGGTGGTGCAGTCGTTGAGGGTGGCGATGTGCCGCTTGGGCACGAAGAGCGCGTGAATCGGCGCCTGGGGGTTGATGTCCAGAAAGCCGATGCAGAGCGCATCGTCGTGCACCTTCTTCGCCGGCACGTGTCCGTCGATGATTTTGCAGAAGAGACAATCAGCCATGGTGTGCGGCCCGCTTTAGCAGCGGCTCAGGGCAACTGCCACGTGTAGCCTTCGTCGCTCGCGCAGGGGGAAATCGGCAGGCGGACGAGCTCGAGGCCCGCCTCGGCCGCGATCACCTCGGCACCGCTGCCCGGCCGGACGATGGCGTAGTTGAAGTGCCGGGAGTCGGCGGGCGTGCCCGGCATGTAGAGCGGCGCGCGCCGGTGGAGGTAGGAGCTCCCGCCGGTCCACGCGAGGTGGGCGGCGTCGATGCGCAGGCCACAGAGGTCGGGGTGGCTGCTGGCGACCTCCATCAGGCGATTGACGGGCCCGAAGTCGTCCCAGGCGCTGCTCTGGGCGCGCTCGGGGTAGGCGCCGAGATCTCCGAAAGTGAGCGCGCGGTGCCGCGCCGCGGAGAACACCGCCGCCAGCACGAAGGCGAGCAGCGGCACCGCCTGCCGCTGCGCCGGCAGCTGCGAGTAGCCGACCGCGGCCGCGGAGAACAGCACCGGGAGCACCGGGAGGACGAAGCGCAGTTCCTTGTGGGCGATCGCGCTGTGGGCGCCGACGAAGAGCAGCCCCAGCACCACCAGCCCGCTCGCCCGCCGGCTCGCCAGCAGCACCCCCACCGCGAGAGCCATCGCCACCCCGGGCATCGAGGAGAACAACGTCTTGACGTAGAAGTCGGCGGGCGCCGTGCCCCACTGCGAGGCGCGGTGCTCGATGAGGTTGAACTGGAGGTACTTGAGCGCGGAGTGGAACCAGCCCCCGAAGCGCGCGCCCGGAGCGTCGTGCCAGGTGAAGGCGTCGAGGGCGCCGAAGGCCAGCGCCCAGACGCAGAGGACCCCGAACGTCTCGAGCGCCGCCCGCCGGTCTCGTCGGACCAGCAGGACCCCCAGCGCGCCGACGCAGAACAGACCGCACTGCAGCCGCAACAGCACCGCCACGCCGAGCAGCGACGCGCCGACCATCCGGCGGCGGCGCGTCGTCTCAGGGTCGAGCACCAGCCACAGCCCGAGCACCACCGGCAGCGCGCTCGCATTCTCCGCCATCGCCCGGTGAGAGAAGTAGATCGCCGGCGCGCAGAGCATCAGGCCGAGCGCGGCAACGGCGGCGGGGAGCTCGGCCGCCCCGCTCGCGCGCGCCAGCCGCCAAACGCCCCACCCGCTGCCGACGGCGACGGCGACGAAGACGGTGCGGACGACGCCGAGGTACTGCACCGGGCGATCGAGCCCGAAGAGCGCGCAGAGCTTGAAGAGGAAAGCGACGAGGCCCGGCAGCGCCCAGTTGCGCGCACCCTCGATGAACTCCCAGGCTACCAGCCCATACCCGAAGACCAGCCGGTGCGCCGGCTCGAGCGATTGGTAGACCTCATCGGGCCAGTAGATGCCGTCGTCGTTGAAGGCCGCCCACAGCCGCAGCGCGGCGCCGGCCACGAGCCCCCCGATCAGGACGAGTGGCGCCAGCCGGAGCGGTGGAGTCGACAGCGTCGGCGCGGGTGCGGGCTGCATCGGGGTGGCCGGGTCGTTTAACAGACCCTTAAGAACCTGAGGGCCCGCCGAGTCCACGTTATGCTTTGGCCGCCAGATGACCGCCACCCTGCCCAGCATCGAGATCGCCCAGCTGCTCGAGGCGAACAACGTCGACTTGCGGCTCGAGTTGGTCGCCGGGAAGGAAGGGCTGCAGCGGAAGATCTCCTCCTCGCGGATCCAGAAGCCAGGCCTGGCGCTCACCGGCTTCACCGAGCACCTTCACCCCGAACGGATGCAGGTCTTCGGCAACACCGAGGTCAGCTACCTGCGGACGCTGAGCGACGAGCAACAGCAGGAGATCCTCAAGAAGATCTTCGAGTCGCACCTGGCCTGCGTGGTGGTGACCAAGGGCCTGAAGATTCCCGCGGCGCTCAAGGAAGGGTGCGAGACGGCGCAGCTGGCGCTGATGCGCACCACCCTCGCCTCCTCGGCCTTCATCACCCAGGTGCAGGCCTACCTCGAGGAGGCGTTGACCGCGGTCGGCACGCTCCACGGGGTGCTGGTCGACGTCTTCGGCGTCGGGGTGCTGCTGATGGGCAAGTCGGGCATCGGCAAGTCGGAGATCGCCCTCGACCTGGTGATGCGCGGCCACCGGCTGGTCGCCGACGACGTGGTGCACCTCACCCGCCGCCCCGACGGCACCGTCTACGGCCGGGGCAACGAGTTGATCCGCCACCACATGGAGATCCGCGGGCTGGGGATCATCAACATCAAGGACCTCTTCGGGGTCGCCAGCGTCCGCGAGCGGAAGAAGATCGAGCTGGTCATCGAGCTGGTCGAGTGGGACCCGGGCCATGAGTACGACCGGCTCGGCGTCGAGCAGGACCAGCTGACCATCGTCGGCGTCGACGTGCCCCACGCGGTGGTGCCGGTGCGCCCGGGCCGCAACATGACCACCATCGTCGAGGTGGCGGCGCGCAACCAGTTGCTCAAGGTGCAGGGCCACCACTCGGCGGCGGAGTTCGCCCAGAAGCTCGAGACGGCGATCGTCCGCGGCAAGCGCGGCCGGGTGTCGGACCCCGACTTGAGCTTCGAGGCGAAGGAGGAGGAGGTCGAGTGACCGTCCCGGTCAGTAAGCAGATCGTGGTGATTACCGGAATGTCGGGGTCAGGAAAGTCGACGGCGATCCGCGCGCTCGAAGACGCGGGGTGGTTCTGCATCGACAACCTGCCGGCGCCGCTGCTGCCGAAGGTCACCGAGCTCTCCGCGCCCGGCGGGGAGGACAAGAAGCTCGCCTTCGTCATCGACGTCCGCGAAGGCCGCTTCCTCGCCGATGCGCCGCGGGTCATCGACGAAGCGCGCCGCGCCGGCCACCACGTCGACGTGCTCTTCCTCGACTCGTCGGACGACGCGCTGGTGCGCCGCTACTCCGAGACCCGGCGGCGGCACCCGCTCGCCGGCCGCGGCGGGGTGCACGAGGGCATCGCCCGCGAACGCGCCGCGCTCAAGGAGCTGCGGGAGCAGGCCCAGCACCTGCTCGACACCTCGGCGCTGACGGTGCACGAGCTGAAGCGGCAGATCTCCAGCCGCTTCGGCGGCGAGTCCACCGGCCAGCTGGCGCTGACGCTGATCTCCTTCGGCTTCAAGTACGGCGTGCCGAGCCAGGCCGACCTGGTCTTCGACGTCCGCTTCCTCCCCAACCCTTACTTCGTCCCAGAGCTCAAGGCCTTCACTGGCAAGGACCCTTCGGTCTCCGCCTACGTGATGGACCGCCCCGAGACCGCGGAGTTCCTCACCCGAACCTACGAGCTGCTGGTGTTCCTGCTGCCGCGCTACCAGCGCGAGGGGAAGGCGTACCTCACGGTTGCGGTCGGCTGCACCGGCGGGAAGCACCGCAGCGTGGCGGTGACCGCGGCGCTGGCGGAGAAGCTCAAAGAGGGCTGGCCGGCGGCGCACGTCTTCGACCGCGACATCGAGAAGGAGTAGCGCTTCACCGCGTCGGGTCGAGGAACCCGGGAATCATCGTCGAGCCGGGCTTCGGCGGCCGCCCTGACGCCACGCCGACGCTGATGCCGAGGTTGCCGTAGGCGACGACGTCTCCGCCCGGCCGCTGGAGCACCAGCGCCTGCACCTCCACCCCGATGAAGTCGACGACGCGCAGCCGCAGGTGGGCCTCAACGCCGTAGGGGTAGACGTAGCCCAGGCCCACGTCCTTGCCCTCGACCGAGAGGTGAAACGGCACGTCGGGCAGGTGGAAGTCCCACAGCCCCGCGACCAGCGACAGCTCGCCGAGCTTCACCTGGGCCCGCGCGGTGGGAAGAATCGCCTGAAACCTGGGCGTGGTGTTGAAGCCGTCGAGCACGTACGCGCCGGCGACCACCGCCCAGCGGCGGCCGCTGTAGCCCAGCCGCAGCTCGGCCGAGCCGCGCACCGGAGTCGAGCTCAAGGGAAAGACGGTGGTGAAGGCGGTGCGCAGGTCGACGGTGAAGCCCTTGAGCACCAGCCGCAGGGCAATCAACCGCCCGTTCCACAGCTCGGCGCGGTGACCCTGAAACTGGACGAAGCTGGTGGAGATCCCCAGCTGCGTGGTCATCAGCCGGGGCTCCTCGGTGGCCGCGGTGGCGCAGAGCGCGGCCCCCAACAGCAGCGCTGCCGCGCGCCCCACGGCGGCTCAGACCCTCAGGCCCGGCGCCTCGTGGCCGCTCTTCTGCACGTACTCGGTGTAGCCGCCGCCATACTGCACCCCGGTGCCGCCCGGCCCCAGCTCGAGCACCCGGTTGGTGAGCGCGGACAGGAAGCGGCGGTCGTGAGAGACCATCAGAATCGTCCCCTCGAAGTTCTTCAGCGCCGTAATCAACATCTCCTTCGTCGCCAGGTCGAGGTGGTTGGTCGGCTCGTCGAGGACGAGGAAGTTGGGCGGGTCGAAGAGCATCAAGGCCAGCACCAGCCGCGCCTTCTCACCGCCGGAGAGCACCCGCACCGACTTCTCGATGTCCTCCCCGGGGAAGCCGAAGCAGCCGGCGAGGTTGCGGATGCTGCCCTGCCCCGCGCGGGGGAAGGCGTCGTTGAGCGTCTCGAAGACGTTCTTGGTGCCGTCGAGCACCTCCATCGCGTGCTGGGCGAAGTAGCCGAGCTTCACGCTCGCCCCGAGCACCGCCGCGCCCGTGTCCGGAGAGATGGCCCCGGCGACGAGCTTGAGCAGGGTCGTCTTCCCCGCGCCGTTGACGCCCATCACGCACCAGCGCTCCTTGCGGCGGATGAGGAAGTCGAAGTCCTGGTAGATGATCTTCTCGCCGTAGCGCTTGTTCACCTTGGTCAGCTTCGACACGTCCTCCCCCGAACGGGGCGGCGGCTTGAAGTCGAAGACCACCGTCTCGGTCTTCCGGGGCATCTCCACCCGTTCAATCTTCTCCAGCTTCTTCACCCGGCTCTGGACCCCGGCGGCGTGCGAGGCGCGGGCCTTGAAGCGCTCGATGAAGGCGAGCTCCTTCTTCAGCATCGCCTGCTGGCGGTCGTACTGCGCCTGGTCCTGGCGGTTCTGAATCTCGCGCTGCGCCCGGTAGAAGTCGTAGTTGCCGCCATAGGTGTGCAGCTCGCCGCTCTCGATCTCGAGGATGCTGGTGCAGACCCGGTTCATGAACTCCCAGTCGTGGGAGGTCAGCAGCAGCGCGCCGTCGTAGGCCTTGAGGAAGCCTTCGAGCCAGATGATCGACTCGAGGTCGAGGTGGTTCGACGGCTCGTCAAGCAGCATCGCGTCCGGCCGCATCAGCAGGATTCTCGCGAGCGCGACGCGGACCTTCCACCCGCCGGAGAGGACGCCGACGTCGCCGTCCATCATGGCTTGAGAGAAGCCGAGGCCGGCGAGGATTTCCCGCGCCTTTCCCTCGAGCGCGTAGCCGCCCAGCTCGTCGTAGCGGGCCTGCACGTGGCCGAAGCGGTCGACCAGCTTCTCCAGCTCGCCGGCGCGCGCAGGGTCCGCGAGCGCATGCTCCAGTTCCTTCAGCTCGATCGCCACCGCGGAGACCGGGCCGGCGCCGTCCATCGTCTCGGCGACCACCGACTTCCCGCTCATCTCTCCGACGTTCTGGTGGAAGTAGCCAAGGGTGATGCCCTTGTCGACCGCGACCTGGCCCTCGTCGGGCAGCTCCTCCTTGGTAATCATCCGGAAGAGCGTCGACTTGCCCGCGCCGTTGGGTCCGACGAGCCCGACCTTCTCGCCGCGGTGGATCGCCGCGCTGGACTCGACGAAGAGGAGCTGCCGGCCGTGCTGGTAGGAGATGTTTTCGAAGCGGATCATGGTGGGTGCCTGTTAGGGGCATACCCCGTTGCACGCCGCTCCAGACAGCGATACTTGAGGTCCGGGAGTCTCTTCATGATCGGCATCGTCATCGCGGCACACGGTCACCTGGCGCAGGAGCTCGCGAGCACCGCGAGCCAGATTGTCGGTGAGCTTCCCCACCTGGCGACCTGCAGCGTCGAACCGGGCTCTTCGGCCGAGCAGCTGCGCGACCACCTCTCCGAGGCGGTGCGCGCGGTCGACGGCGGCGACGGGGTGCTGGTGCTGGCGGATCTCCTCGGCGGCTCGCCCTGCACCCAGTCGCTGATGCTCTGCCAGGACAAGAAGGTCGAGGTCCTCACCGGGGTCAACCTGCCGATGTTGATCAAGGCCAACTCGCTGCGGCTGGCGCTGCCCAAGCTCCACGACCTGGCGCGGGCGCTGGCGCAGTACGGGCAGCGGAACATCACGCTCGCCTCCGACATGGTCCGCTCGCCCTGATCGTCCTCACCCGCATCGACAATCGCCTCATCCACGGTCAAGTCGTCGAGGCCTGGGTCCCGCACCTGAAGGTGACGCGGCTGCTCGTCGTCGACGACGAGGCAGCCAG
>JAYVRT010001102.1:0-9929 GCA_043776025.1 Archangiaceae bacterium
GCGATCGCGGGCTTTGTGCTGCTCGCGAACGTGGGCATCGAGCGATCGTTCTTCCTCCTCGCGCTCTGTTACGGCGCCGTCGCGGCGCTGACCATGCGGCGGCCCGCGCCTGGCGCTCCTGTGTGGACGTGGCGGGCGTTCTTGAGCCTCGCCGTCTTGTTCGGGCTGGGAATCGCGCTGTTTCCCTTTGGACTCTTCAACGAGCGCTTCCTGCGGCTGCCGGCCCGGATCTACGAGGGAGCCGGCGCCAGGGTCATCGCCGCCCGTGAAGGGCTCACCGAGACCGTCGTCTACATGGAGAACAGCTGGTTGGGCCACCCGCTCTTCTACCGGATGCTGACCAACGGTTTCTCGATGTCGGGCAGCCATTCGTTCGGGCGGCGCTACATGAAGCTGTTCGTCTACTGGCCAATCGCGCTCCATCCGGCGCCGAGAAAGGCACTGTTGATCAGCTACGGCGTCGGCAACACCGCGAAGGCGCTCACCGACAGCGACGAGCTGACCCAGATCGATGTGGTCGACATCTCGAAGACGGTGCTGGAGATGAGCGCCTGGGTCTTTCCTGATCCGGCGACCCACCCGCTGAAGGACCCGCGGGTCCGGGTGCACATCGAAGACGGGCGCTACCACCTGCTGACCACGCAGGAGCGGTACGACATCATCACCGCCGAGCCTCCGCCCCCGAAGAACGCAGGCATCGTCAACCTCTACACCCGCGAGTATTTCGCCCTGCTGCGAGACCGGCTGGCCGAGGGCGGCATCGCAACCTACTGGCTACCGGTCCATGACCTCGTCGAGCCCGACACGAAGGCGATCATCGCCGCGTTTTGCAGCGCGTTTGACGACTGCTCGCTGTGGAACGGCTCGGGACTCGATTGGATGCTGGTCGGTTCCCGGGGCGGTGTCGCCGGCACCACCGAGCGGATCGCCCGCCAATGGGAAAACCCCCGAACGCGGGCCGAGTTGGAGGCGCTGGGCCTGGAGGGGCCTGAACAACTCGGCGCGTTGTTCATGGGCGACGCCGAGTTTGTCCGCTCACTCTGCGCGGGCGTCCCTCCGCTCGAGGACGATCACCCCCGCCGGCTCACCGAAGTGGCGTCATCGCAGGCTTCGCTGGACGCGTTCGCTTTTCACGTTCCTTTGATGGGGGTCCGCAAGACGCGCGAGCGCTTCGAGAACAGCGCGTGGATCAAGAAGATCTGGCCGGCGGAGCTGCGCGAAAGGACCCTTGCGGCCTTCGTGGTGCAGGGGCTGATCAATGACCGCTTGCTGCCCGACACCTTCAATCAGGAATACGAAATCAACTTCGATCACCTCGACAAGCTCCTGGCCCGGACTCCGTACCGGACACTGGCGCTGTGGATGATGCGCACCACCGAGGAAGAGGTGAGGATCGCAACGCAGGCAAAGCGCGACGGGAGCGCTGGCCCCGGCGTCGACCTCGAGCTGGGAATCGACGCCATCTCCCGCCGAGACTTCGACGCCGCTGCCGAACAGTTGGGCGCGCTGCCGATGACTGAACCCCGATTCGTGCACCTGCGAGCCTACGCCCTCGGTCGGGCAGGCCACCTGGCTGAGGCGGCCGCCCTCAAGCGGGAGTGGGCCGGCCGCGCCGGTGCCGCGGCGTCCGAGCCCCTTTTCTGGGGCTGGCTGGCCAAGCGATTCGAGCTCCCGCCATGAGCGACGCCACCCCCGCGCCACCCGCGAGCCCGGTGCGGCTGCCGGGCTCAAGCCGGACCAGCCAGTGGCTCGAGCGCGCGGCGGTCGCGGCCCTCGCGCTCGGCCACATTGCGCTGGGGCTGGTGATCTTCCCCCAGTGGATGTTCGGCAAGTACCCCGACGCCGCCAGGCTTTTGGTCGCCGGAACCCTGAGGGCCGAAGAGGGAGGGGACTTCAGCCCTCTGTACCTGCTGATCAACGCGCTGGTTGGACCCACTCCGCTGCGCTGGCTGCAATCGATCGCTGGCGGCGCGTGCCTGGGGGCGGTGTACTGGATCGCGCGCACGCTCTTCGGGCGAGGGTCGGGCCTCATCGCGGCTGGGCTCTTCGGGCTCGCCGCACCATTGATCCTCTACGAGGCCACGCTCGAGCCGGACGTGACCGTGATGGTGTTGAACACCTTCGCCGTGGCGCTGCTGCTGGGGGGCGCGCCTTCCCGTTCGACAGCCGCGGACGTCGCCGCCGGCGTCGCGCTCGGGCTCTCGATCGCGGCCCGGCCCACCGCCGGGGTGTTTCTCGTGCTGGCCCTTGCCTGGTCATTCTTCCGACAGCGCGCCGCCAGCGCGCCGCGACCCTGGCAGCGACCGGCGGTCATCGCCGCACTCGCGTTGTTGATGTCCCTGCTTCCGCCGCTGGCGCTTCGGGCGATGGTGGGTCAGAGCCTCGGAGCGACGATGAGCGCCGGCGCGGTACTTCAGCTGGGCAACCGGCCCGAAGGCACCGGACGAGGGGCGCACCCTCCACTGCTGATCAAGTTGCTCGAGCTGCAGATCCGCTCGCCGCAGAATCCGGACCCGGTGCACGGGCTCTACCGACGGTTCGCCCGGTCATCCGCGGGCGAAGAGCTCTCGCCCGGCCAGACCGGACGCTTCTGGATCGGCAAGTCGTTGGCCTTTGTGGTCGCGGAACCGGCGGCATATCTGGCGCTGCTTGGTCTCAAGCTCCGTTTCTTCGTCTTTGGCCCTGATGGCCACGACATCACCGAGGTCAGGCTCGCCGCGGTTCGGCTGAGCCGGTTGCCACTGGTTCAGACCGGGTGGTTGGGACTTCTCGGCACAGCGGCGCTGGCGCTGCTGCTCGCCGGGAGGCAACGCATCGGGTTGATCGCGCTCTACATTGCTGGCACGACCTGCCTCGCGCTGGGCTTTTACGTCGTGAGCCGGTTCCGCCTCGCGACCGTCCCCGAATGGTGCGTGCTCATCGGCGGACTCATCGGGGTCGCCCGACAGTCGCTGGGGGCCCCGAAGCAGATCGCCGTTGGCGTTCTCGCGCTGGCCTCTGCGGTGATCGGCGCCTGGCTATCGAGCTCGGTTCGTGATGCCCAAAGGATGCAGCAGCGGGTCGGCGCCGCCCTCGAACTGGCGCACGCGATGGACCGCGAGCGTCAAGCAGGGCGCCTCGACGAGGCGACCCGGTTCTTCATCCAGGCGCAGGCGGCGCAGCCCTTTGTCTGGGTCACCCATGACCTGCGGGGGATTCCCTTCGAGAGCGAGGCGGTGAACTCGGCTTCGTTGCGCGTCTCGCTTGAGAGATTCGGCGACCGCGACCCGACCGATGCTTTCTTCGCAGGCCTGTTGGCCGCGCGCGCGGGGCAATGCGCCGCCGCCCTACCGGCGCTGAAGCGCGCGTCCGACACCGGTTTTCGCTCCGCGATCTTCGACCTCTCTCTCGATCCTGACCTCGTCCTCGCCGAATGCTCCCTCAAAGGGGGCGACCGCGAGGGCGCGGTGCAATGGATTGCCCGCTCGCTGGCGAAGACCCCCGGAACACTCGACGGCCTGGCGATGGCGGTCGCCGGTGGCGCGGGGGTGCAGTCCGAACGCGAGCTGTTCGCCCTTCACGACGCTCTTTCCGCCCACTACGCGCTCGCCAAGGCCCGGCTCGCCTTCGCCGATGCCGCCGGGGCGCTGGCTGATGCCGACACAGTGCTTGCCCAACTTCCGGAGGCGGCGATCGTCCATTACGAGCGAGCGCGCGCACTGGCGATGCTCGACCGGCTCCCCGAGGCCGCCGATGCCTATGACCGCGCGCTCCAGCTGTTCCCCGAGTTCGTCTTCGCGGGCAAGCCATTCGACGCGGCGATCGAAGCACGTCTTCGGGACAGCCCTGATGATCCCCAGGTGCTCTCCCTGGCCGCGGAGCACCGTCTGCGCCGGGGCGATATCGCCGCGGCCCGAGAGTTCGCCAACCGGGCCAGCCAGCTTTGGGGCGACCGCGCGCCCCGGTCGCACCTCGCGCGCCAGCGGCTGCTGAACCAGGTGCGATAGCCAAGGTTCCCAAGGGTTTCACGGCCTTCGCCAACACGTCAGCCCTGGGGCGTAGCCTGACCGGTGATGTCGCGGCTCCCCCACCTGCTGTCCCACCACGCCTTCGTCGACCTCGAGACCACGGGCCTCGATCCGCGCCGCGACGAGGTGATCGAGGTGGGGATCGCTTTCGTCGAGGATGGGGTGGTGGTGCGCCGGGTGTCGCGGCTGTTCCGCCCCCGCCGGCCGCTGCCGCTGGTGATCGTCCGCCTCACCGGGCTCACCGACGAGGTGCTGCTGGGCGAGCCCGACTTCGACAGCTTCCTCCCCGAGCTTGCGGGCCTGCTGCGGGGTTGGACGGTGGTCGCGCACAACGCCGCCTTCGAGCAGAGCTTCCTCGAGGGCACGCTCGAGGCGCTGGGCGCCCCGGTGCTCGACACCTGCGAGCTGCTCCACTACCTGCACCCGGAGCTGCCCAGCCATTCGCTGGAGAACCTGATCCGGTGGACCCACGTTGGGACCCTCGCCGCCCACCGGGCGCTTCAAGACGCCGAAGACACCTTCGCCGCGCTTCACGTGGTCCTCCAGCGCTGTGTCGAAGAGGCGCGCCACGAAGACGTCGCCGAGCTGCTCTGGCTGCTCGAGGGCGCAGCCGACGCGCCGACGGCGCTGATCGCGCTGCTGCAGAGGCTGCACGCCGCCGCCCTCGCCGAGCGCCCCCGCCTCGAGCTGACGGAGACGACGCCGTTTCTTCCTGCGCCGCTGACGCGAACCCGTCGGTTTCGGCCCGAGGCGGCGAGCGTCAATGGCACCGACCTCGACGGGCTGCTTGGGCGGCAAGGCGCGCTCGCCGAGACTCTGCCGGGCTTCACCGCCCGCGCCGATCAGCGCTCGATCGCCGCCGACGTGCTCCACAACTTCGCCACCTCCGGAGCGCTGGCGATTGAAGCAGGCACCGGCACCGGAAAGTCGCTGGCCTACCTCGCCCCGGCGGTGCTCTGGGCGAGCCGCGGCGGCGGCCGGGTGGCGATCGCCCCCCACACCCGCGCGCTGCAGGATCAGCTGGTGGAAAAAGAGCTGCCGCGGCTTCACCAGGCGACCCACGGCGCCTTCGGCTTCGCGGTGCTCAAGGGCCAGGGCAACTACCTGTGCCGCCGCCGCACCCTCGAGGCCACCCTCGTCCACCCGTCGATGGGCTGGGCCGAGCGCGCGCCGCGCGCCTACCTGCGCGCCTTCCTCCGGCGCAGCGACGAGGGCGATGTCGAACGACTCAGCTACTGGTTCAAGGGCCGCTACCCGGCGATGCCCGCGCTGCTCGCGGCGTCGCAGTCGACGGCGGCAACCACCCTGGGCGAACGCTGCCCGCACTTCGCCCGCTGCTACTTTCACTCCGCGGTGTCCCACGCCCGCGACGCCGACGTGGTGGTGGTCAACCACGCGCTCGCCCTCGGGTGGCCCGAGCGTTACCCGAAGCTCGAGCACCTGATCCTCGACGAGGCCCATGAACTGGAAGACTCGGCCACCACCGCGTGGACCACCGAGCTGTCGCTCTTGACGCTCGGGGCGCTGCTCCAGCGGCTGACGGGGCTTCCGCGCCGGCTCGACAAGGCCGGTCAGAGCGCCGCCGGGGAAGCGCTGAAGGTGGCCGCTGCGGAGGTGGTGATCGACCTGAGGGTCCTCGGCGACGCGCTGGCGGCGATGGGCGAAGACGCGGGCGAAGAGCTCCGGCTCGACGGCCACGTCCGCGCCAGCCGGGGGTGGTTGCGGGTCCGCGACGCGCTCCACGGCCTTCGGGCGTCGCTGCTGTCGGCTGAACAGGCGCTGGCCGCGGCCGAGTCGCAGCTGTCAGGCGAGCCGGCGCTGGCCCGCGACGCCGGGGGCGCCCGCCTCGAGTTGCAGCAGCAGGCGGCGCAGGTCGAGGAGCTGGCCGACCGGCCCCAGCCCGGCCGGTGCGACAGCCTCGCCCTGTCCGCCTCGGGCTGGAGCTTGTGCAGCCAACCGGTCGACGTCGGGCCGCGGCTGCAACAGACGCTGGCCCCGCTGTCGTCGCTGGCGCTGGTCTCGGCGAGTCTGTCGATCGGCCCCGCCGAGAGCTGGGTGCTCAAGCGCCTGGGCCTGACGAAGGCACCGCGCCCGATCCGCGTGGTGCAGTACGAGACGCCCTTCGACCTCGCCCGGCAAGCGCTGGTGGTGCTGGTCTCCGACGCGCCCGAGGCCACCAGCCCCGAGTTTCTCGATTGGGCGAGCGAGCGGATCTCCGGGCTCGCCCGCTACCTCGGCGGCCGGGTGCTGGGGCTGTTCGCCTCTGCCCAGCGGCTCGAGGCCGTGGGAGAGAAAGTGCGCCGGCAGCTCGAGCCCGACGGCATCGAGGTGCTGCGCCAATCGCACGGCGCGGCGCAGAAGCTCGCCGGCAAGCAGGCCGAAGATCGCGGCACGGTGCTGCTGGGCACCCGGCGCTTCTGGGCAGGGGTCGACGTGCCAGGCCCCGGCGTCTCCTGCGTCTTCATCGACAAGCTCCCCCTTGAGCCGCACCGGCGGCCGCTGGTCGAAGCGCGGGAAGAGTCGCTCGGCGGCGAGCCCCATGGCTTCGTCGGCTACCGCTTGCCGCGAGCCCTGCTGCAGCTAAAGCAGGGGGTCGGCCGCCTGGTGCGCTCGAGCACCGACTGCGGAGTCGTGGTCATCGCCGACCCGGGAGCAATGGCCTACCGCGCCCAGCTGTACGCCGCGCTCGACGGCTACCGGGTGGAGTCGATGGCCTGGGGTCAGGCGCGGGTGCGCATCGCCCAGGTCTTCCGCAGCTTCGGGATGTCACCCCGCCACGGCCCCGCGGTGGCGCGCAACGAATGGCTGGGCCCGCTCTTCGCGTAAATCCTCAAGCCCGCGGCCAACCCCTGCGGCCGACGGAAGAAACCCGATGGCACCCTGCCCGCCCGTTTGGGCAAAAGCTGCGGCAAGCCTGGCCGAGGTCGAGGCGGCCGCGAGGACGGAGCGCAGTTTACGCTGCATGTAAATGAGCACCGCCCGGAGCGGCCAACGATGAGATCGGCCAGGATCGCCGCAGCGCTTAGTCCTGGTCGAGGCGTGCTTGCATCTTCGCTCGCAACGCTTCGAGCGACGCCACCGTCGCGCCCGCTGCCTTCGCCGCGGCGATCGCTTCGTCCACCGTGGCCAACTCAGCGACCTGCCGGGCGCGCAGCTGGGTCACCATGTTGCTGAAAGCGTCGAACACGTCCTTCAGCTCGTCGCCGGGGCGCAGGCCGTAGGCCGGCGGCTTGACCTTCCCCGCCGCGACCTCGTTGGCCATCCGCTTCACCCGGAACAGCGGCCCGACGATCCGGTGGGTGGTGACGATCGTCCCCAGGCCGACGATCGCGATGAAAGCGATCAGCGCGCCGAACAGGCCAGCCAGCGTCCACTTCTGCTGCTCCACCAGCTCCGCCCGGGTCTGGATCACCAGGTTCTTCTCCACCTCGAAGGCCTTGTCGATCGCGTCGCTGCGCTCCTGCAGCTGCTTGGCGAACTCGGGGTTGTCGAGGTTCTTCGCCAGGTCGTTGTTGAGCACCGCCAAACCCAACTCACGGCTGGTGTCGGCCGCCTGCTGCCTTGACTCGACCGCGGACTCCGCCTGAGCGAAGAGGCTCGTGGTGGTCCGGTAGAGAAAGACGCCGAGCAGGGCGGAGAGGACCAGCGTAATGCCGACGATGTAGCTGGCGAACTTGAGCTGGAAGCGCGCGTCGAGCAGGAAGTTGCGGGCCTGCCGCTTGTACTGCCCTGTGTTCGCTGCGAGTTGGGTGGACATCACGTTCCTTTTTTTGATGCTACTTCCCCTTCCACTCCAGGTCCTCGGAGGCGTCGTCGATCAAGCGCGGCACCATCACCTTGAGCAGACTCTCGTACTTTCCCCCAGAGGCTTTGACGTTCCAGCTGCCCTGCAGCGACTGCTCCGGGTACGTCATCACCAACACTTCCAGCTTCAGCCCGTTGCTCGCGTTGGGCAGTAGACTCACCCGCAAAAGGTAACCGCGCAGCTTCTTGGCCTTGATCAAACTCGAGGCGACCGGCTTGGCCTCCCCCGGGGGGGCGAAGCTGGCCCCCATCGACGACAGCTTCTGGCGCAGCAGGTCGTCGGCGAGCTTGGTCACCTCGGCGGGAACCCCGACCTTGTCGTTGATTGCGTCGATCGCCATGTAGAGCCCTCCAGCGGTGATCGGCTTGAAGTCGATCGCCCGCTGAATCGCCTGGCGCACCGAGGGGTCGGTCTCGCCCAAGGCCGCCTTGAGGCAGCCGATGCCCTCGGGCTGGTGCAGCTCTCCGAGCGCGTTCGCCGCCGCTGCGCGAACGATCACTTCCTCGTCCTTCAGGGCCTCGCACAACGGGGCGATCGCCGCCGGACTGTTGGTCCCCGCGAGGATCACGACCGTCTGGGCGCGGACGCGGGGGTCCTTCGCGCTCTTCATCTGCTTGGCGAGGAACTGCACCCGCGCGTCCTCGGCGAACGCGACCGGCCCGAGGAGCAGAAGAACGAGGAGGAGCGCCGGCCGCAAACCGGTTGCGATCATAGGCCGATGCGCGCCGAAGACAACGCTTCGGGTCAGAACCCAAAGGGATTTCAGACTGGCTGTGGCATAACCACCCCCATGTCCGCCCCATCGAGCGCCGCGGAGATTCGCGACGCGTTTTTGAAGTTCTTCGAAGCCAAAGGCCATCGCCGGGTGCCCAGCTCGTCGCTCGTGCCCGCCAACGACCCAACGCTGCTGTTCACCAACGCCGGCATGGTGCAGTTCAAGGACGTCTTCACCGGCGCCGACAAGCGCGACTACCGCCGCGCCACCACTTCCCAGAAGTGCGTGCGGGCCGGCGGAAAGCACAACGACCTCGACAACGTCGGCTTCACCGCGCGCCACCACACCTTCTTCGAGATGCTCGGCAACTTCAGCTTCGGCGACTACTTCAAGGCCGACGCGATCGCCTTCGCCTGGGAGTTCATCACCGAGGTCCTCAAGCTCCCCAAAGACCGCCTCGCGGTCACCGTCTTCAAGGGCGAGGGCGGCATCCCCGCCGACGACGAGGCGTACGACCTGTGGATGAAGCAGGGCGCGGCGCGCATCCGCAAGCTCGGCCTGGCCGACAACTTCTGGTCGATGGGCGAGACCGGGCCCTGCGGCCCGTGCAGCGAGATCTACTTCTACATGCCCGAGGGGCCAATCAAGGAAGGAGATCACGCCGGCGAGACGGACAACTGGCTGGAAATCTGGAACCTGGTCTTCATGCAGTTCAATCGCGTCGAGCCGGGCGGCAACCTGTTCGACCTTCCGCGCCCGTCGATCGACACCGGCGCCGGCCTCGAGCGCGTCACCTCGGTGGTTCAGCGCAAGAAGTCCAACTACGACACCGACCTGTTCACCCCGCTGCTCGCGAAGGCCGCGCTGCTGTCGGGCAAGCGCTACGGCGCCAACGACGCCGACGACGCCTCGATGCGGGTGGTCGCCGATCACGCGCGCGCGACCGCGTTCTTGATCGCCGACGGGGTGCAGCCGTCGAACGAAGGCCGCGGCTACGTGCTGCGGCGGATCATGCGGCGCGCGGTGCGCCACGGATCGCGGCTGGGGTTGAACGAGCCGTTCTTCGACCAGGTCGTCGACGCGGTGATCGAGCACATGGGCGGGGTGTACTCCGAGCTGAAGGAGAAGCGGTCCTTCGTCCTCGAGGCGACCCGCCACGAAGAAGAGAGCTTCCGCCGTACCCTCGACCGTGGCCTGAAGATGATCGACGAGGAGGCCGACCTGCTCGAGGCGAGCGGGAAAAAGGTGATCTCCGGAGACGCGGTGTTCCTGCTTCACGACACCCACGGCTTCCCCTGGGACCTCACCCAGGTGATCGCCAAAGAGCGCGGCCTCGACGTCGACGTCAAAGGCTACGAAGCGCGGATGCAGAAGCAGAAGGACCAGAGCAGCGACCACAGCG
>JAYVRT010001103.1:0-2944 GCA_043776025.1 Archangiaceae bacterium
CCGGCGTCTGGACATGCTTTCGCTTCAGATCACGGCATTCCACCTGCTGTCGATCCCCCCGAACTTGCTGCCTCTTCCTCAATCTGGGTCTGCACCCGGTCGAGCTCGGCCGATACCTCGCCGTCAGCCTCGATTGCTACACCTGCCACTCCGAGGACTTCTCCAAGCTCAACACGATGGAGCCGCACAAGACCCCGGGCTTCTTCGGCGGCGGCAACCCGATGGAGGATCTCGACGGCCACCCGGTGTACTCGACCAACCTCACCTCCGACGCCGAGACCGGCATCGGCAAGTGGAACGAAGAAGGGTTCGTCCGCGCGCTGCGCGAGGGCGTGCGTCCCGACGGGACCGCGATTCGCGTCCCGATGGAGCCGTTCCCCCAGCTCACCATCGAAGAGGCGAAGGCGATCTACGCGTACCTGAAGACGATTCCGGCGATCGCGAAGAAAAACATCGCCCCGCCGCCGCCGCTGCTCTCCGCCTCGGCCGGGCCGGGCGAGAAGGTCTACTTCAAGTACGCCTGCAACGGCTGCCACGGCACGAAGGGCGTCGGCATCTGCGACCTGACGAAGAACAAGAGCCAGTACCCGACTGACGCGGAGTTGGTGGAGTTCATCAACAACCCGGTGTCCAAGGTGCCCGACTCACGGATGCCGATCTGGAAGGGAGTGATCAAGGACGACGAGATGAAGGACCTGCTCGCACACGTCCGGTCCCTCGACTCGGGGGCGAAGAAGGGCCGCACCCCGCACCGCTAACGCTTTCGCGCCGGCTGGCTCCACTTCGAGGTCCCCCTCGAAGACCGGAGCCTCCCGATGCGCCCTCGCCCTGCTTTCTATGTGCTGCTCGCGCTCGGAGTCGGCGCCACCATCTGGCGGATGCGCCCGCTGAAGGTGGAGCCTGCGCCAATGGGGGGGCAGCAGTTGCTGGTCGCGGCGATCGATCTCCCGGCAGGCGCCCTGCTGACGTCCGAGGCGCTCGGCACCCGGCTCGTCGACGGCTCGACGGTCTTCGCCTCGAACCTCACCGCGGCGTCGGTGGGCGACGTCGTCGGCAAGCGGCTGAAGTTCCGGCTCTCGACCGGAGAGCCGCTGCGGGTCCAGGACGTGGGGACGAAGGACCCCATTGGCCCGGTGGTGAAGCGGGGGCGGGCGGCGGTCATCGACGTCGACGCCCACCGGGCCCTCGACGGCCGGCTCGAGGCCGGCGACCACGTCGATGTGCTGGTGACGCTCAAAGACCCGCAGATCAATGAGCCAGTGACGATGACGATGGCGGAGAACGTGGTCGTCCTTGGCGTGACCCACCGGCAGGCCCCGGAGCAAGAGACACTTACGCTGCTGGTGCTCGAGCAAGAGGCTGAGTCCCTGATGCTGGCCCAGGAAGCGGGGAAGGTCGGGGTGTCGCTGCGCAACCCCGAGGACTCCGAGCCGTCGCAGGACCTGAGCCGCGCCTCGATCAGCAGCTTGATCTCCGGCTACCGCCGGCAAGAGGGCTGCCGGATGCACAGCAGCATGCTTCAGGTCATCCGGAACGCGGAGACGGCGAAACACTGAGCACGATGTTGCCAGGTAGCCGCCGGGGGCCCAAGCTCAAGCAATGGGGGCCAGACCGTGACGACGCAGCCGCACACCTGGCGCTTGCTGCTGGTCGACGACGATCCGGAGATCGTCCGGATGCTCGGGGACTACCTCAAGCGCGACTTCGAGATCCTCACCGCCTCCGATGGGGCTCAAGCGCTCGAGCTGCTGCGACGCGAGGACGTCGACGCCATCGTGGCGGACCACATGATGCCGGGGCTGACCGGAATCCAGCTGCTCGAGCGCGCCACCGAGGTGCGGCCGGCGGCGGTCCGGGTCCTGCTCACCGCCTCCGAGCGGATGGAGGAACTGAAGGACGCGATCAACAAGGCGCGGGTGCACCGCTTCCTCAACAAACCGGTTCGACTGCTCGAGCTCAAAGAGGTCGTCCAGGGGGCGCTGCGCGAGCGGGCGCTCGAGCGGGAGAACCAGCGGTTGGTGGCGGAGCTGCACCAGAAGAACCAGCTGCTGACCCGGGCGCTCTGTGAGGTGCAGAACCACGAGCGAACGCTCGAGCAAGAGGTGGAGATCGCCACCGCCTCACTGCGCGCGGCCAACGCGGAGCTCGAGAAGCTGGCGCTGCGAGACGGCCTCACCGGGCTCTACAACCACCGCTACTTCCAGGAGGCGCTCACCGCGGAACTGGCGCGCGGCGCACGGTACGGCAACCCGGTCGGCCTGGTGTTCCTCGATGTCGACCACTTCAAGAACTACAACGACCAACTGGGCCACCCCGCGGGCGACTCGCTGCTGCGGCAGTTGGCGCGAATCCTCACCGACACCGGCGACCTGCCCGAGCTGCGCTTCCGGGGGAGAATCACCGACATCGCTGCGCGCTACGGCGGCGAGGAGTTCGTGCTGCTGCTGCCGCAGACGAACAAGGAAGGAGCCGTCATCCGTGCCCAGCGGGTGCGCGAGTCGATCGCCGCGTACGCGTTTGTCGACCAGCACGTACAACCCGGGGGGTCGCTCACGGTGAGCGTCGGCGTCGCCGCGTACCCCGACGATGCGCTCGGCAAGGATGCGTTGATCAGCGCCGCCGACAAGGCGCTCTACGCCGCGAAGCACGCGGGGCGGAACCGGGTCCGCGTCGCGGGCAACCCGCCCACCGAGCCACCGCCGCCGCCGAAATAACCGTCGGCAGCGCAAGCGCCCGCCCGAAGAGCGTTAACCGGCCACCCCATTCATCGACGTGCGCGGGGCGACGATTGACAGCGCGGGGACCCCATGGTGCGTTCTGCTCCGTCGTCTCTTGAAGGAGCCTCTCCCGTGACTCGCAACAACCTGCTTCGCGCTGTCTCGACAGCCGCAGTGCTCGGCGCACTCTTCGTCCCCGAGTTGGCAGAAGCCCATTGGAATGGCCG